>CAZWWW010000387.1:0-3638 GCA_964637715.1 uncultured Phycisphaeraceae bacterium
CGACAAGCTGCAAGCATGACAGGTTTCGACGGCATTCGCCCTTCGGGATCACGTCGACCTTGCGACCCCGGAATCGCACGACGCCCTCAGCCAGCGCGAACAGGGTGTGATCGCGACCAAGCCCCACATTGATTCCCGGCAGGTGCGGCGTGCCGCGTTGTCGCTTTATAATGGTGCCGATACCAACCTGCTCACCGGCATACCGTTTGACCCCCAGCCACTTGGGGTTGCTGTCGCGACCGTTGCGCGATGATCCCTGACCCTTTTTATGTGCCATGCCCTACAACTCCCTTTCGTTCTTGATTATTTGTTTTCCGCAGATTGCCGGGATGCAGGCTCACATAATCCCCGGAGGCTGTCGTTATCCCGATCCCGTATTCATCAACGTTATCGTAGCGCTATCTCATCACCCATTCACGGTCTCGACGAACGGGGCGTGCCCGCGAACGCGATTGTGGATCGCCCGGCAAAGCGTACTTGATAGCCAGCGTACGACGGAGGACGAAAAACCTCGGGTTGTCTTCGGTTTCGTCACGCGTCGCGTCAAACCCTGAGTTGGGTATCCGATCGACCACGCCGGATAGCCCACTCACGAATATCGTAAAGCCATCCGCCTCGGGATCGAACGATCGAAACACTACAGCCGAAGCCCTGGCGTTTTCACGTCCTTGAAGCAGCAGCCCGCTTACTTTCGTTGGCGGCGCGAAGAACGGAAACTCGCGCCGATGACGCGCCGCAATCGCATCGTACACCCCGGGAGCAATGTCGTTGCCGCCACCCACCACCGAAAGCGTGTCGGTCACCAACCGAAACGAGGGGTAAAATTGAACATCCCGTCCGGTATTGTTCGTCACGCGGTACAACATATACCAATAAGTCGTCGCCTCCGCTTGCCCCGGCTCCCGCAGCGTAATCCGCTGGGGATCGTAAAACTCAAAATCGAGCTGCCACTGATTCCGCACAAACGATCGGGTAGGCACGGCCCGCTCCGACGCGACCAGTTCGCCGGGAAACAGCGCCGCCAGCGCCATCCCAACGACCGTAAACCGCGCCCCATAGACCCGCGCGCACCCGTCGATTAGACCAAAGCTACCCATAACCCCTCTATCGTATCGAAGCCCCGGATACGGTCAAGCTCCGGTACGACGAATCGCTCCGCGAGCCCGCGACATTTTCCGCAACGCTTCAATAGGCAGCTTGATAGACGCTGCGCAACTCATTCGCCTTGACCGATACTGGGTTGAATTGAGCCGTCCACTGCGCGGCCGCTTCCTCGGACAACGTGGGAAGATCATCCTCACGCACGCCCAGCGCGCGAAGCGTTTCAGCCATGCCTGCCGTCACCAGCATGTCTGAAAGTCGGCGCGCGAGCGCGTCTGCATCCGCCGAAATGACCGCATAGGGATTCGACGCCCGCCGCGCGTTGTGCCGCACGACATGGGGCAGCACGACGCCCACCGCCACGCCATGCGTAATGCCATAACGCCTTGTCAGCGGGTTCGCACAGGCGTGGGCTGCACCGAGCATGGATCGCTCGATTGCCGCCCCCGCCAGATGCGCTCCCAAGAGCATGTCATGGCGCGCCGCGTCATCGTCAGCGTTTCTCACCGCCCGGTCGAAGGAGCGGTTGAGGCGCAACCACGCATCGCGCGTCAGCGCGAGAGAAGCGTCGCTGCGTCGAGTCGTAGCGGCCGTTTCGACCGCATGGGATACCGCGTCCATTCCACTGGCAGCGGCTACGCCCGGCGGTTGGGTGCGCGTCAATTCAGGATCGAGCACCGCCACGCGGCAAAGTGCCTTCTTGTCTCCACAGGCCATCTTCTGGTGCGTCGTGTCGTCCGCAATGAGCGCGAACGATTGCGCCTCACTGCCCGTACCGGCGGTGGTTGGTATGGCTATGAACGGCAGCATGGGTTTGGTCGCTTTGCCCACGCCCCAATAGTCCGCCATCGCGCCGCCGTTGGAAAGTATGAAGTTAGCGCCTTTGGCGCAGTCCATCGAGCTACCACCGCCCAGTCCGACAATCAGGTCTATGTCGTGAGATCGCGCCGCGCTGACGCAGGCATCGACGTGCGCCGTGGTCGGATTCTCCGCCACGCCGTCGAATACGATCACGCCCAACCCGCTAAGACGAAGGGCTTCCTCGGCCCGTTCCGCATGACCGGCGGCTACGATGCCCCTATCAGTAACCAGCAAGACGCGTGTTCCCCCCTGCTGCGCGGCAAGTTCCCCCACACGCGTAAGCGAGTCCGGTCCAACCACGGCAGGTACCGGCGAATCGCGCAGCGCATCGGTGGGCGATGGGGCGTCCAGCGTCATGTAAGTGGCTCGGTTTGAAGCGCACGCCTACGGTAGAGATGGTCAAACAGGTTCCCTTCGTGCGGTTGATCCCAGCTTATCTTCCACGTGGGAAGCGCCCCGATGTTCAGGCGATCCACGTTCGGGGTGTTCATCAGCGCTTTGGTGAGCGCGCTGTCGTTCGTGATCGCCGAAACGACGAGCGACGGACCGATCGCTTCGGGCATCGCCTCTGCCGGGCACTCGACAACCGAAGCAAACGGAAAGAGGAACTCGCGATTGGCCAGGGGGTGATGCCGGTCTTCGCAATAGACGATAGTGGGCAAAAGCCACGCGCAGCATCCCCTTTGCACCAGACGCGATCGCCCGCGCATGCGTTGCGTGACATCTTCCGCGCCATTCACCCGCAGCAGCCCGTCGATCATATCCGAGATGCGCCGGGCCATGTCCGCGTTGGCAAAGGCGGCGATCGATGCCTTCGGATCATCGGCGTCGAGGGCTTGCACTTTTGCGAACCGCAGCGCGAGCGACTCGGCGATCTCGCGCCCATGACGCGGCGTCCACACACCCGAGGCGTTGATGCAGGAGCGACCGCAATTCGCCGCAATCGACAAAGCCATCAGATCGGTATACTGCTGCCAATCGTCGACCCTATCATCACCCAACAGTACCTTGGAAAAGCCCGGACCGTGAAGCTCGACGCGCGGATCGCTCTTCCAGGGACGCGTCGTTGTCGTATCGCCGAACAGCATCGAGCGATGCGTATTCCGCAACACTTCGCCCGCGCCGCCGTGGTCGGTCGGGTAAAAACCGAACGCTTCGCCCGGCGCGCCCGCTGCGATAAACGCCTGAATAATACGATAAGGCGTCCACGGTTCTTCGCGACCCGGTTTGAGCACGACCGGCGTCTTCAACGCAACCGCCGGAATCCACAACCCATGCACGCCCGGCGAATTGCTCGGCAGGACGGCTCCGAAAATACGCCCCGATCGGTAGAAACTGAGCGCCAGCCCATCAACCACGACTCCTCCGCTGTCCAGCACACTCAGGTTGAGCCCGCGGGTCAGCCCGGCGAGGATCGTCTCCATCTTCGACAGAACAAGACACACCTTTTCGGCGTTCGTCCGGCAATAGGTCACCGGCATGCCCGTTGTCGCCGACAATTGGTTCAGGTAATCGTCGAACGATTGCACACCGTCCCCCAGCGGCAATGCTTCCTTCACAAACGCATCGGCTGCTCGTTTTGACAACGCAAGCAACTCATCAACCGTAAACGGTTCGAGCACCGTGTCATCCATGCGCCGCAGGTCGCGCGCGACAAGCCCGCTGTTGGCCTGACT
>CAZWWW010000388.1:0-3611 GCA_964637715.1 uncultured Phycisphaeraceae bacterium
GCAGTCACGGGCAAACAAGTTTGCCCATGCCACCGACAACGAACCCTAAGAATAACCTGCGAGGCTGCACTACCCTGCGTGCTGCCTGCCGAAACAATCTGATCGACTCGCGCGGTGCAGCCATCCTGCACGTGGAAGCAAAGGCGCTAGGCCGTGGCACAGGTTCCCCCGCGGGCACTGATACTTGGTAGTTTCTCCTGCGTTTTCTGCTCGTGCAGGTAGGACCTCGGGCGATTCGAAACGGGGCGTCGCCGGGCCGATCGGACAGGGCCTGCGGCACCGTTTCGCCCGGTTTCCCCGCTCGCGACCGTTCCTGTGCGGGTGCGTCCGCACGTGCTTGTAATCTCTGGCCGGATTGCGTAGGCTTTCGTCTATGGGCAGTCCCACGAAAACCACCATCAGCACGCTTCGTGCCCGCAAGCGCGAGGGCAAGCGTATTTCCATGCTGACCTGTTACGATCACGCCACCGCGCTGTTGTGCGAGGAGGCGGGTCTTGATTCGTTGCTCGTGGGCGATACCTACGCGGAAGTGTGCTTGGGGCACAGTACGACCCTGCCGGCGACCATGGACCAACTCGTGGTCGTGGCGGAGGCGGTTCGGCGGGGCGCGCCGTCGGTGTATCTTGTCGGCGACATGCCATTTCTCAGTTATCAGGTGTCGATCGAGGAGGCGATTCGCAATGCCGGACGGTTTCTCGCTCAGGCGGGTTGCGACTGCGTGAAACTCGAAGTCGACCGGCGCCACGTCAAGATTGTGGAAGCCTTGAGCGCGGCGTCCATCCCGGTTATGGCCCACCTCGGATTGAAGCCGCAGGCGATCAAGAGCCTCGGCGGCTACCGTGCGCAAGGGACTAACGCGGTCGACGCACGGCGGATTCTCGAAGATGCGCGACTGATGGAGGACGCCGGCGCAGTCGCACTACTGCTGGAGGCGGTTCCCAAGGAAGTCGCGTCGCTCTTGTGTCAGTCGACGGAGCTACCGGTGATCGGTTGTGTTTCGGGTCCGCATTGTGACGGTCAGGTCGTAGTGCTCCACGACATATTGGGGTACAGCGCCGGACACCCCCCGCGTTCGATCAAACAGTATATGCACTTGCACGACGAACTCGTACAAGCGTTTCGCGCCTATGCGCGCGACGTATCCGAAGGGGCGTTCCCCATCGAAGAGCGTAGCGTTTCCATGGATCCGGCGGAACTTCGGCTACTGCGTGGAGACGGGTAGGCGTCTCTTCCTGTTCGTCGAGCGTTTTGTGCAATGATGGGACGCCGCGCGTGCTTTCGGTACGCGGTTTGCTGACCCTTGACAGCACGGGCCCGTGGGTTAGCTTCGCCTGGCGTATTGATCGGAGAGGTTGATTCATGCTTGTTCGCATGTCATTGGCGCGCATTGTGATTGTAGATTCGGATCAGGAAAAGATTTCGATGATCGTCCTTCGCGAGGTCGAAGGCGAACGCGCGTTTCCGATCCTGATCGGCATCCACGAAGCGCACGCCATCAATCGTCGCATCGCCCACGTGCAACCGCCACGTCCCCTGACCCACGACCTGGTGGATCACGTCATTGACCGATTGGACTGCACGCTGGAACAAGTCATTATTAACGAACTTCGGGATTCCACGTTTTTCGCCAAGCTGGTCATTCGTCACGATGGGGAACTGGTGGAGGTCGACTCCCGGCCTTCGGATGCCATAGCGGTCGGCGCGGGGCATGACGTCCCCATTTTTGTGGACGACGCTGTGTTACGCGTCGTGTGTTAATGTCGGTCGGGGTACGGGTGCGCGTCGCATGAAACTTGATCGTGATTCCGCCATACGCCTCAAAAAGCACGAGCTATCCGGGTTTCGCCGCAAGGATCAAAAAGAGTGGACCGACGCGCCGTTGATTCAAACGATGACCGCCCGCCTCACCGGTCGGGCGCCGCGATGCGTTGCACGAGCGCCCGGGCGACTTGACGTCATCGGTGGTTTTGCCGATTACACCGGCGCGTCCGTCGTCTATCTTCCGACCAGCGCGTGTGTCCACGTCGCCGTGCAGCCGCGCGATGACGATAAGTTTTTTGTGACGGATATAACCTCCCCGGGCGCGGCCGCCCACGAGCCTACGGTAGTGGATTCAAGCGCATTGTTTGAAGCGTGCGATGCGCGCGCGTCGAACAGCCTGCGCACCGATCTCGCCTCCGCGGATCCAAACGGTGTAGTGCGGAGCGCACTCGGTGCGCTGTCCGAAGCTGTTTCGGCGGGGGTGCTGGACAAGCTGCCCGGCGGCCTGTCGCTTGTCGTACATGCGGGGAACCCGGCGCTTGGCTGCGCGGGTCGGCACGCGGCGGTTTCAGCCGGTGTGCTCGCGGCGCTTCGCGGTGTTGCCACCATTGACCTGGAGGTCGCGACGGCGGCGCGGATCGTGCGGCGCGTGGCCCACGACTGGCTTGATACGCCCATTGGTCTGGGCGATGGTGCCTGCGCGTGGGGTGCGGATCCGTTAGTTATGAATACGTTTCGCTGCGATACCGAGACCTCGGGCGATCCGTTGCCGTTGGCACCCGGCACGACGCTCGTTGGCGTGCATTGCGGCGTGCGCCGCGCGGACGCGCTCGAAAAGTTTCGCCATGCGCAGGTGACCACCTTCATGGGTCACTCGCTCATTCGACGGATCGTGGAATCTGAAAATGGAACGGGCGCGGCGTGGAATGGATTCCTGTCGGGAATTGACGTCGGCGAATATGTGGAACGATTCCGCGACCGCGTGCCCACCAAACTCAAAGGGCGCGATTTTCTCGAACGTTTCGGAAACTTCGACAGCGCGGGCGACCGCGTGGACGGCAACGATACGTACAAGATCAGATCCCGAACCGAGCACCACATTTACGAACACGCCCGCGCTACGGAGTTTATCAACCTGGCGTTCCGCGCGGCGAACGAGCCTACCACCGATCTTCTGGCAAGCATGGGAGACGTGATGTACGCGTCGCACTGGAGCTACGGTCAGCGCTGCGGGCTCGGCAGCGTGGAAACCGATCTGCTCGTAAAACTCATCCGCCAGCGAGGCGTAGTCGCCGGATTGTTCGGGGCGCGTGTTTCGGGCTGCGGATGCGGCGGCATCGTCACTGTGTTCCTTGCGGATTCGGATGAAGCAAGGGCCTCTCTCGACGGAGCGATTGCCGACTACTCATCCAAGACCGGAAATACCGTCACCCTGCTTTGCGGTTCCATTCCGGGCGCCTCGGTCACAGGCGTACGCACATTGTAAAGGCGGCGATCGTGCCGTTCCCTGCTTGGTGCGACTGCACAAACCGCACGAATCTTTAACACTTCGTCTGTTTTTACTTGTAGGCAAGCTGTTTCTTGCCGATGACCCTGCGCACACATATGCCGACGCCCGTGCGGCGCTCGGGTCGAACACGCATCCAGCGACCGCACGTTAAGAAGTCCGTAACGGTGACTTTGGTTTCTGGAGGCCTGGTGCTATGCAACTCATTTTCTGGATCATCGACATCATGGAAAAGGCTGTACCCTTCATCAAGATCGGGATGGAAGGCTAGTGCTTTGTCACACCTTATTTTTGGGGTGGCATGGGCAAGCAGCAGCTTGCCCGTGTTGTTCCGGGGGCCGTC
>CAZWWW010000389.1:0-3611 GCA_964637715.1 uncultured Phycisphaeraceae bacterium
CTGTATCTGGAGCTTCGACGTCGCTGGCCTTACGGTCTCGAGAAACCCTATAGCCACCGTGAACTGGCGCGTCGCGCGTGCGAAGCGGGGTTTGAATCCGTCAACACCTGCGCGGTTGGGTTGTGGCATTCGATCAGTGCGCATTGGGCGCGGGACCTGTTCCACATGGACGTGGATTGGGCAAACCGCCGCTCCCTTTTCGACAACACACTGGGATTGATTCTCTTAATGTTTGGCCGAAAAGGAAAAAGGTCGCAGCGGGAAACCGGTCTTGTTGAGCAGGACCGCCAACGATGATAACGTCCTTGCCACAAACGCCCGAGCGCGTGATCGAGCGCCACTTCGAGCACCGCGGTTTCGGGCCTGAGTTCGAGATGGAGCTCGGTTGGATTCGGTCCCACCTGCCCTGCAACACGGGGCGCATCATCGAGGTCGGCTGCGGTATCGGGGCGTTGTTTGAGATGCTCGGTGTGGAGCGCGTCATCGGCGTCGATCACGCTGCGCGGGGTTTGAATCGAACAGCGGAGCGGTTCCCGAACGTTCCTCTGGTATGCGCAGCCGCGGAGCACCTGCCGTTGGTGAACGGAAGCGCGTGCGCGCTCGTGGCTCAACACGTTATCGAGCACATCAACGACTACCGCGAGGCCTGTCGCGAATGGTTCCGCATCCTGAAACCCGGCGGCGTGTTGATCGTGTTGACCCCGAACGCAACCTTCTCCGACCCCCGCGTCTTCGAGGACGAAACGCACGTCCACTTGTTCGATGCCGACGACGTGTGCCATACCGTGACATCCGCGGGCTTTCGCGTGCTCGACGTGCGTACGCTGGGGTTGCCCGCGTTTCGGAACTATCAGCATATCGCCGGCGGGTGGCGCTGGCGACGATGGGTCACGCAGTGGGCCACGCCACTCTCTTCTGTTCCCGGTATGCGCTGGCGCGGACAGACCCTGTGCTGCGCCGCGGTTCGACCGAGTCACCCATGATGCGCATTCTCATCGACGCCCGCATGTTGCTCGGTCGGTTCTCCGGCGTACCCCGCTTTGTCACGCGGCTGATCGATGAGCTCGTCGACATCGACGGTATACAAGTCGTGGCCCTGTGCGGCGACGAGCCGGTTTCCGCTTGGTCCGATCGATCGGACATTGAAACGCTGCCCACGGATTTTACGCGGCGGGACCGAACCCCACGACGCCGATTACGCTGGGAGACGCAGCGCCTTGACCATTGGATCGCGCTTGCACGTACGGACGTCTATCACGCGACTTGGAGCAGCGGCGTTCCCGACGGCTGCCCCACACCCACTGTTCTGACGATTCATGATCTGATTCCCTGGCACAACGAGTCCGACCACTTCTCATCCTGGCTCGATGCCCGTGGGTACCGACGCAGTGTCACTCGGTCGGCACGAAGCGCGGCCCGGATCACGACCGTTAGTGAGTTCGTCCGCTGCGATGTCATTGAAACGCTACACGTCGACCCGAGCAAAGTCACAACGATCTACAACGGCGCTGAAGTAAGAACCCCCCTGGTACCGGATGAAACGGCGGGAAATCCCAAGCACCCGTTCCTCCTGTACGTCGGCGGTCTCGAGCGACGCAAGAATCTTGAAACACTCTTTCGCGCGATGGCTGTCTACTGGGCGCATCACGGCGACCTCGCGGTGCGGTTAACGGGCGATCCTTCCGCGCTCGAACCGAACGCAGCCGCCCTACTCGCCGGGCTCAATCGTAGCGATCTTATTCAGTGGGTCGGACATCCGAACGACGCCGAGCTGTCAGAACTGTATCGCACGGCAACGGCGTTGGTGCTCCCGTCGCGCGCGGAGGGCTTTGGTCTGCCGGTGGTCGAGGCCATGCAACACGGTTGCCCGGTCGTCGCAGCCCGGGCGGGGTCACTCCCGGAAATCGTCGGTGAAACCGGGTTGCTGGTCGACCCCGATGATCCAGCAGAGTTCGCCCATCAGATTCACCGGGTCATAACCGACGAGCCACTCCGAAACCGCCTAAAAGAGACCGGACAAACCCGGGCGACGATGTTTCGTTGGCGGCATACGGCACAGCGTATGATCGAGGTATACCGCCTGGCCGCGGAGCGCGCACCGGAACAGGAATATAAGCCATCAACCGTTGCCTCGACCGTCATAATAGCCGACCGCGCGGGTTGAGGGTCCAACACGGTGTAACGGGTGCGTGACAGGATCGACGGTCGTACAAAAGGTAGGGCAGGTCGTTCTTTCGCCCCAAGGCGGAAGGTTGACCTGCCATAAGTTACCATGGTGGAGGCAGGTGAACCCCCCGACATAGTCGGGCGAACCGCCTTGAAGACGCCTAACGTGTCACGGACCCGACTTGGATGGGCCTGCGAAAAGATCAGTGTCGGCGTTCCGCACCTCAAAACATAGTCCCGGGGGCTCGGTGATGGTCCTGGTCGGCAAAGCGATCGAAACAGGAGCAGTCTTCCGTGTGCGGTGATGCGCCCCGCGCCGGGCAAGAGGCGGGCCCACCCTTGGCTGTGAGCCGGTCGAAAGAGACCGAACCGCCCGTCCCGGACATTCTTCATCAGGCTGCTATCCATCTTCACGCGCGGTAGCCGATAGACGATGCAGCGTCCTCGGATGCGGGGCGTCGTCCACAAGGCCAGGTTCGATCGGTGCGTTGCGTTGCTATACCTGTCGCTGACATTCTGGTTAATCATGACGGTTCTGATCGCGTGGGGCGTGCATCAGCTCTGGAGCGGACTGGTACGCCCCAAGGTGTTGAACACCGTCCTGCTGCCGGGAACACTGGCTGCACAGGTCGGGCACGTGCTGGGTCTGCTGGTGACCGGGGCGACCATCAGCAACACGACGCTCTATAAGGACGACGAGTCCGGTGCGCCAGAGCAGACCCACGATCCGCAGCCGAAGATTCCCGTCGTGGGGCCCGTCGTCATAGGCCTGTTGCCGCTTCTCTCCTGTGGGATCGCCATTTATTGTGTGGCGCGGTTTCTCGGTGGCGGGATCATCGCGGGCATGTCGGCTCAGATCGTCGGGCCGACCTTACCCACCACACTGGCCGGGTTCTGGGACCTGCTGCGCGGACAAATAACGCTTGTCGAGTCGATCGTTTCCGCAGTGGGGGCTGCCGATTTTGGAAGCTGGCAGACGTGGTTGTTTCTCTACCTGTTGATCTGCCTGAGTGTGCGTATCGCACCGTTCCCCGGCAACCTGCGCGGGTCGCTGGGTGCGATTGTCGTTCTCGGTGTGCTGGGAGCGCTGGTATCATCGCTCACGGACGTAGCCGACGCGCGCGTGCAAAACGCCTGGGCGGTGCTGAACCTCACCGTGGCCACACTGCTTCTTCTTCTGTTTGTAAGCCTCCTCATACGGGGCGGGGTCGGATTGATCCGCGTACTGCGCGAGGAATCCTGACGCACGCGCGCTGCCGAGAACTGATACGATTCCCTGTAACAGCATGCCGAGTCGTAGACCGTGAACCGCGGGCTCGAGACCGCGCGGGAACGGGAACGTGATGGACGCCGATTGCCCCAATCGGCGCCTCAACCTCCATCGGACGTCGGCCATTTTTCAACAGCTCCCCGGGTCATTTAGTGGAGCCGTCGACTTTACGAAC
>CAZWWW010000390.1:0-3610 GCA_964637715.1 uncultured Phycisphaeraceae bacterium
ATACGGTCGGTTGGGCCAACGCGTCGGCGGGACTCGAGCCGGGCGTGCCCAGTTGCTGATTAAGAGTAAGTTGCAGGGCCCTGAGTTCATCGGGTGTAAGTTCCATGAGCGCTTCCTGCACACGCTGAACGGGATCGCCGCCGGAGGGCCCGGTCGCGCCGGCGGTCTCCTGCTGCTGCAACACGGCCTCTTCCTCCGCAATGATCCGCTGGGCGTCGGCGGCGGCGGCTTTGACGCGCAGCACTTTCTCGGCCTGCTGCACCATGTGTGCCCTAATGTGTTCACGCATCAGGTCACGCACGCGGGGCTTGTTCTTGACGGCGCGGCGATATTCCTCGCTGGTGGTCTGGCGATAGTGTTCGTCTACGTGCACGTCGTCGCGGTCGCCGAGATTCGGCGCCACGGCCTTGCCGCCCATGATCCGGACACTTTCTTCGATGGCGTTGTCGCGGGCTTCCGTTTCGCGGTTGGGTTCGTCCACCGGCAGCCCCCGACCCACCAACTCGCGCACCATGTTGCGGTCAAACTCGTTTTGCGGACTCATATACCCGATCTGAGTCAACGCGAAGATGGTCTGCAAGTTCTGGTTGCTGTCGATGCCCAGATTGACCTCCACGTTGAAATCGGAGGGCGCCGGACTGCCGTTCGAGCGACCGAGCAGGTCCGAGCCCTTGAACGTCATTACCTCCGTGCGCATACCGCGCCCGGTAATCGTAATCAGACGTTTTGTCGTGGCGAACTGCCAGTAAAGCCAGAGCGTCAGGTGCCCGGCCTGCGCAATGGCGTCGCCGATCAACTGCCGGGCTACTGAATTGCTCAACTGGTCGGACGACTGGAGGGCCAAGGCGTGCTTGCCGCTTTGCTGGGCGCCTTCGCTGCGTCCCAGACTGCTGTCGTGAACACCCCCGACGTCCTGCATGTCCCGGCGGTATAACTCATCGAGCAGGTGCCAGTCGCGCGGCATGGTAGGCGGATCAAACGCCCTGATTTTGCTCAATCCCTCCGGCGCAACTTCAAGGATGCGCGACATACCTCCGCTGAACGCATCCTCGGGCAGCCCCGAGCCTTTTTCCGAGAGAATGTTAGGCACCACCGTCATGCCGATACCGGCGGCCACCTGAGACCGCAACTTGTTGCGCGCCTCCTGAAGGTTCATGGCCATGGCGATCGACGACGGGGGTCGAAATCGCGTGGACGGCACTTCGGTGATCGGAATAAACGGAAGTCGGCCATGCTTATAGGGATGCGGACCGGCGTGCATGAGCGAGCGCTGCACGACCACGGCGCGGAACCCCTCCGGAAGCCAGGGCCGGTGCGGGCGCCACAGCTCATGCACGAGTACCATATCCGCGTCCAGCGCGTTGTCCGTCGGTGCAAAACCGCCGGTGTCCGTTTCGACGTCAGCCGCGTGGATACTGTTCCAGTCGACGAACTCAACGTCTCGCGGGCCTTGCGGGCGAACGTCTCTAACGGCCCTGTCACCATATCGATAGCGCAGCCATTCAAACGGGCGCCAATAGGAATGGATCAACCACTCGGCCTGTTCGACGCGTCGCGTAAGAACGGGCTCGGTGATCTCGAAACCCGTGGGAAACTCCCAGACCACGTCGCCGCGCGGCACGCGCAACGAGCCGTCCTCATCGAATCGGATGTCTTCGGGCTGTTTGCCCATGCGCCGGGCGGTGTCTTGTCGGAACGTCACGCGTTTGCGGACGCGCGTCGGCGCGTCGTCGCTCTCTTGAATGTCCGGACCGAACAGATCGGACTCCCCGGCGGCGGGGTCCCAAATAGGTTTAATCCAGCAAATCCCGGTGGCGAACGTGTGAAACAGCGCCCACACGATACGTTTGCGAAGCGGTTCGGGGCCCCTTCGCCACAGCCACCTGAGCAGGCGGCCCTGCATACGGGCCGCAGCTACGTCGTCGTCGTCCCCGGTGGCCGGCTTGGCGGCGAACGTGGTGGGTTGCGCGAGCAGCATGGCCACGCGGGTAATTACCAGTCGATACAGGTTGTTCACCGTAACCGGTTGTCGATGCTCGTTGCTGACTTCGCCGACGACGTCCTCAACCGCTTGCTCCACGAGGCGCCGATCGTCGGCGTTCCACACGGCCATTTGATCGCCTTGCACCCAGGCAAGACGTCGGGCGGCTCGAGATGCCCAGCGCATGCGTCGATAGCGCCCGAACTCCACCTGTTTGTCCACAAAGGTGACCAGCTCATCCTCGTCGGGATTCGTCCAGTCGATCTCGTGGACGGTACGCAGTTTGGTGTCAGCAACACTCACTACGGGGTTTCTCCAGGTCGTAAATACGACGGCGGGACCATTCACAAAGTCCCAAAGCCTCGATCGCCGTGCCCCGCCACCGTACGCACGCAAGCACGCAGGCATCGTTGACTTTCGCAGGAAGCTCGTAGGCGATCAGCAAGCGTGTCGTCCGTTTCTGTAACTCGGCTATCAATTCCTCAATGGTCAACAGCTCTACGGGCCTCGGATCGCAAGCGTCTGGGCTAGTCGGCTCAGACACGGTTAGAGCAATCCTCGATACCGGCGCACTTCGGCTGTCATAAAGACGCCCGTCATGTCCGCCGACGGCAGGAAACCAAAGACAACGCCCGATCCCACGTCCGAGAATCTCATCAGCGACGTTTGCCGGTAGGGATTGCACTGCTTGAGTGACACGTCGTCGATCACAAAGCCCTCGTTATTCACCTCAAAAAAGGCGCGCAGGTTCTCGTTGCTGGTCAAGGCGGGCAGAGCGGGTACGTACCGGGCGAACTTGAAAGGCGCGGACGTGCCCGCAGGCAGTGCCGTCTCGTCGATAAAATCCACCCGTTCGGTAGGCAGCTTCGCCCCCTCTATAAAGCCACGGAATCGCCAGGACCCCGTACCCACATTGGTTACGGTAGCCCGCATCAGATGACCACCCGCGGTCAGGGCGGTCATGTCCCGCGACAGGCGCGACGCGGACCCGCTGTGTGTGGCGACGCCGGTGGCAATCGACCAACGGTCCGCGTTCCAGCCCGTAGTTACGGCGAAGTTGCCGTTCGCGATCCGTTCGCTACCCATGTTCCCGCCGGCGTTGCTGACGATGTTCTCCGTGGCCACCGCCGCCCGATCCGTGTGCTCAGCGTTACCGAGGGGCGCACGATATTTTTTGATGAGCACGTCTCCGCCGGCGGTTGTGAGGTCTCCGAAGAGGCTTACCTGCAACTCCACGAAATCAAAGACACGTCCGGCCCCCGACTCCGCCCAGAGCTGAACAGGCGCTGAGGTCACTTCGGCGGTGCCGAGTTCCAGCATGTCAATCAGCGTGATCGGTGGATTCACTACGAGTTGACTCATATCCGGTCATCCTTAAACCGTTACCCTTCACCCACCCTGCCTCCCACGTTCCAGCTATCCTAGGCTCACACCACCCGTTGTCAGCGCTTGCGGGATTTTTTTTGGGCTAGAAGGTCACGGGCCAGGTTGGCGAGCGATCGTTCTTCCAGGCTCACCCGGACGTCCTTGGGTCGCCGTTTCAGGTCGCGCAATACCGAAAGGGCTTTGGCTTCACGGGTGATCTCTATGCGGGCGTCCACGTCGCGCGTACCGTCTATGAGCATAGAG
>CAZWWW010000391.1:0-3586 GCA_964637715.1 uncultured Phycisphaeraceae bacterium
GAGGCTTACTTCATAGTTTCATGGGCAAGCAGCAGCTTGCCCGTGTTGTTCCGGGTGCAGTCACGGGCAAACAAGTTTGCCCATGCCACCCCAAAAACAAGGCGTGACAAAGCACTAGCGCGATCTTGGGACGTAAGGTGAAACGGTGGGGGCGGGTGTGGTTTCGATCACGCGCCTGGTAAGGATTCGCTTCGAATTGGGCGAAGCCGGTCGAGCGCAAGTTGTCGTTGTGGCGCGCGTACACTTACCCTGCGTCGCGTACCACGGAACCGCACGAGGGCCTATCGGGTTACGCACTCCACGTGGAAACAACGGAAGTTTTACTTGCAATTCGAATTTCATAATCCTACTATAGCGTCATTCGTCTTCGAATTGCGTCGCACCGTTTGTGCGTGGCCTTCGTGCCATGCTTACAGGTGGGCGCTTCGTATCGATGGCGCATACCACGGGCAAGCGTCGAAGGAGGCATCACATGATGTTGACGGGAGCAGGAAGACGACACGTTCTTGTGGCTTGGGTTATCGGTGGATTTTTCATGGGCGCGGCGTCGCCTGCGCAGGTCCGTCGGGTCGAACGGCAGCTTCGCCGTCAACCGGCCAAGTTGGTCCCCGCCCGATCAGCGGACGATATACCGGCGTCATCGCACCAACCGAGCCCAATTCCGCCGAATAGGGTAACAGCGATTCTTTCCACCGGTTCCGACGTGTGCAGCTTGGCTACCGTGACGCCGGTACCTGTTGGTCCGCTGGGCAGCCCCATCACCACCACGATCACGGGCGACAATTCATCCGTTACGGACAACGACTGTGCGGCTATCGGTATAACATGGTGGGAGGCGTTTGAGATTCAGGAATGCGCGACGGTCACACTCGATTTTTGCGGCACGACACCGTCCCGAATGCCCGACTTCTCTGTTCTGACGACAGATTGCGCCTGCAGCGGTTTTGTGTTCGCCGACGCCCCCAACAGAGCTGACTGCGGTGACAACAATCTGACGGCCCGGTTCCCGAATCTTGTACCGGGAACATACTTTTATCCCGTTTTTTCAGCGCAGGCCAGTGCCGTGGGTCCATACACGATGCACCTTACAGCCGAAGCATCCACCGCGTGTGTCGGTGCCTGTTGCGACTCGACGACGTCCACTTGCTCTGACGGTGTTGAGGTCGCCGCGTGCAGCGGTCCCAACCAGACCTTTCTCAACCAGGGTACCTGCTGCGAAATGGAGTGCCGTCCGGCGAGTCCCGAGTTTGACGCGTTGAACGTGTCGCTGCTCAGCCACATTCCACTGGCCGGTTTTTCGACGGCACCGACGGCAGCCAACGAAGCGTGGGGCTATGTCTCGCCGTCCGGTCGGGAGTATGCCCTCATCGGATTGGAGTGCGCGGTGGCTTTTGTGGAGGTTACGGATCCCGTCAACCCGGTCATCGTCGCCGAAATCCCTGGACCGTGCTCGATCTGGCGTGATGTGGCCATCTTCCAGGAACGCGCCTACAACGTGATCGACTCTACCGGCACCGGCGTGCAGATTATGAATCTCTCAAACATAGACGGCGGCGTCGTCACACTGGAGGCTACGACCACACCAGGAGGTCTTAATGAGGCACACAACATCGCCATCAACGAGACCTCCGGTTTTGCGTACGCCGTCAGCACGGATATCACCCCCGGCATCGTCGCCCTGGATTTGTCGGCGCCCACGAACCCATCAGTTGCTGGGCTATGGACTGAGGCAGAGGTTCATGATGTCCTGGTGGTATCCTACACCAGCGGACCCTTTGCCGGGCGAGAGATCGCCTTCGCGTCGGCCGCGGCGGACGGATTGAAGGTCGTTGACGTTACCGACAAAAGCAATATGTTCACGCGATCCACCGTCCTTTACCCGAACACGTCGTTCGCCCACCAAGCGTGGCTGAGTGCGGACAGGCGATTCCTATTTCTGGGGGACGAGTTCGATGAGTTCCAGGACGTCGTGCCCACCACCACCACGTACGTGTTTGACGTGCAAGACCTCGACGCGGCGTTCTTGGTGACGAGTTTCACTAACGGTTCTTGCAGCATCGACCATAACATGATGGTGCGCGGGCCTCGGCTTTTTCAGGCCAACTACACGAGTGGCCTGCGCATCTTTGACGTGACCGACGTTAATGCAGTCACCGAGATCGGACATTTTGATACGCACCCGGAAAGCAACGCCACGTCGACCGAGGGCGCCTGGGGCGTTTATTCGGATCTGCCCAGCGGTGTCGTCTTGATCTCCGATATCGAACGGGGATTGTTCGTGTTGGACGTGAGCGCGACGGATTTCGGGGCCTGTTGTGACCATTCCACCGGCGTCTGCACTGATGACACGCGGGCTGGGGATTGCGTTGGTGCGATGCATGTGTGGACGGCGAACACCCAGTGTGCCAGTGTCGAATGCGTCAATGTACCGGCCGCGTCCGAATGGGGGTTGCTGGGCCTCACCCTGACGTTGCTTGCGTCGGGTACCCTCCTTCTGAGGCGGCGAAAACCGGCCGCGGCGTGAGCGAAAGGTGGGCGTTCGGCGCGCACCGGGTTACCGGTTTGTACATTTGCCCCGTGCGCGGTCATGGGTTGGGTCTCGGGCCGCCCGGCGGCGCTGCTGCACCGTTGCCATACCTCGGTGTATAGCGTTTTCCGATAATGTGTATCGCCGAATCGAGTCGTTTTACCGGATGAAACAGTGATTCAACCGCTACACAAAACCAGAGCTTGCTCTGGCGGGTTTGGTTCGGTTACCAGAACCGGAATACGATGCCGGCGCGCACGATCATGTCTGTACAGAGGGTAGAGCTCGCATCAACCACGCCTGTACAAAGGTACGCGGCCGTTTTTTCTGCAGGCTGTCGGCTCCCGTCGTCGATCGGTTGATGTAGACCGGTGCGTGATCCGGTCTGGCGATTATGACCACCAATCGATACCCTTGGTTCCCGTGATGGTACCCGACGATCAAGCTATGGCAACCTGCCTTCGATCATTCAAGGGGCTGTGCGTAGAGGCCGGTGTTCGACAGGTCGGCGGTCGACCGCTGCCCGATGTTTCCATTAATGGTTTGACGGACGATTCACGCGGCGTGGGCGAGCGAGGTTGTTTTGTCGCGGTGAAAGGGACGCAAGCGGATGGGCATGCGTTCGTAGATCACGCGGTGCGGGCGGGGGCGGCGGTCGTGGTTGTCGAAACGGGGGAGATGGTCTCGGTTCCCGAACCGGCTGTCGTGGTGAGGGTGCATAATTCGCGCGTGGCGCTCGCGCGGATGGCGGCGGTCTATAACGGCGTGCAGCGCGGTGGAATGAACGAGCTTCGGCTCATAGGCGTCACCGGAACGAACGGCAAGTCGACGGTAGCCTGGTTGATCCGGTCGATCCTTCAGGCGGCGGGCGAATCCTGTGCGTTGATCGGGACGATCGAGTACGACATCGCCGGGCAGCGCGAACCAAGCCGACTGACAACCCCCGGTGCCCTCGCGCTGTGCGAGAAGCTGGCTACGGCGCGCCGTGCGGGCACGCGCTTCGGCGTGCTCGAAGTATCATCCCACGCCTTGGATCAGCGGCGGTGCGATGGGCTGACC
>CAZWWW010000392.1:0-3586 GCA_964637715.1 uncultured Phycisphaeraceae bacterium
CTTGCCCGTGTTGCTGGGGGGCAATCACGGGCAAACAAGTTTGCCCATGCCACCCCGCGGTACTCATCGATTGAGCTGCGTCATGGTACTAGTCGCCGGGCCGGATTGTGTCCGGCGATGAGGCGGTACGCAATGGCCTGCTTTCCGACCGGCTCTATTTACGCGATACTCCCGGTCAACAAAACGCACAAGTGAGCGACTGACAGTTTGATCGAATACGCCGACAATCCAGCGACAAGACCGCACAGGATCAAACCGCTCCTGCTCGTCGCCCTGACGGCCTTTGTCATGGGCCTGCCGACGGTGCGCGGCGGGTTTGTCGGCGGCGACGACCACCGTCTTGCCCTCGACCACGTGCTCGTCAACCACCCCTCGTGGGAACACGCGGTCGAGTTGTTCGCCATCACCCACCGTGACCTGTATCAACCCCTGCCGCTGCTCAGTTTTTCCGCTGAGTTTCTTGTGTGTCATGCCATCGGTTTGACCCGGGGCGGGCCGGAGCGGTTCGCGTGGTTGTTCCATCTCGACAACGTCTGGCTCCACGCCATCAACACCCTGCTCGTCTGGTGGACGATCGCCATGCTGCACCGTCGCGTTCGACGGGGACGAACGTCGGGCGAAGACAAGGGGACCGGTCAACGCGAGACCGCGCTTGTCGCTACGATCGCAGCGCTCATGTTCGCCGTTCATCCGCTCAATACGGAAGTCGTCGCCTGGGTCAACGGGCGTATGATGCTGCTGTCCAATCTGTTCGGTCTGCTTACCTTGCTCGCATGGCACGCCTGGCTGGATCGAGCCAAACAGGCGAGCCCCGCGCGTGAACGCCTAACGTCGGGCGGGTACTGGCTCGTACCCGTGATCCTGCTGGCCACGCTGTGCTGCGCGGTCAGCAAGATTCGGATCGGACTGCCGGTGTTGATGTTGATCGTCGTGTGGGCCGGCGGCGACCGCGTGCGCAGCCGCCGGTGTCTTCCTGTCTGGATCGCCTGCGCCGCGATCACAGCGGTCTTTGTAGTGATCAATGTCCGGGCCACCGCCGCCGCCGATCTCTTCGCCGGTGGCGCCGAACACCTGCACGGACCCCGAATCATTCGCGTCCTGTCCGCCCTCGCCTTTTACTTCACCCACTATTTGTATCCGGTCGGACTGGCCAGCTACTACCCCACACCGCCAACGGTCTCCTGGTCGAATGCCACAACGTGGCACGCGGCGATTGTTGTTGTTCCGGTGTTGATCGTGCTGGCGTGGGCGTCGTGGCGCTCGCGCGTGTGGCGATTCGGCGTGTTATGGTTTTTCGCCACCCTCTCAGCCACGCTCCCATTTATGCCCGCGCGCAATGTGCTGGCTGCGGATCGGTATATGTACCTCCCGATCATCGGGCTGCTCTGGCCTACCGCGGTCACCTTGCTGTGGTTATGGCAACAAGTAATCCTGAAAACGCGCGGATGGATTCGACGCGGGCTTGTTCCTACGGCGGTTGTCGTCGTCGTACTGGCTATGATCGGGCAGTGCTGGAACATCGAATGGTACTACGAAACGCCGCTCAAAAAGACCATGCGCGTGGCCTATCTGTTTCCCGACGTACCGCGCGTGTGGGAGCGGCTGGGCTGGTCGTACTACAAACAAGGTGCCTACGACACCGCCGTCAAACTGGCGAAAAAAGAGCTGCGTCACGACGCACCCAACGTGAAAAGCGGCGCCTATCAATTGATCGGGATGAGCCTCTTCAAACGCGGCGACACGAAGAGCGCGCTGTCGTATCTTCACAAAGCGATCGATGTCGATCCGGACAACGCACTGGGGATGTATCGATTGGCCACGGTCTATGATGACATCGGAAAATATGAAACGGCGCTGCCCTATTACGAAAAGGCTGTCGAAGCCGCACCGCTTCATAACCCCACCCTGCACCGACTCGCCGCCGTATATCGAAAACTGAACCGCCGGGCGGACGCCCGCCGCACCTACGCACGCGAGATTCAAAACAACGCCTTTGAGATACCCGCTTATGTCGGGCTGGCGGAGATGGATATCAAGGACGGAAACGAAGAAGCCCTGCGTCACGCCCGTAAAGAGCTCACGACGATACTGAAGCTGGTACCCGACAGCGCAACGGCGCGCATCACGCTGGGCATCGTTCTGGCCCGGATGGGCCGAACACGTGAAGCGATCGACGCCTATCGGCGTGCGCTCGCTTCAAACCCCGACCACCCCACGGCGCTGGTCAACCTCGCGGAACTCTACAACAACACCGGCGATACCGATCGCGCCGAAACGCTGTTCGGTAGGGCTTCGGCGTTACCGTTGACGATCGAACAGGCCCAGGCGGTTAGCGACTTTTTCGTCGCGCGGCAGCAATGGACACGCGCAGAAGCGGTATGGAACAGTCGACTGTCGCAGGCGCCCGAACCGACAAATACGCGCCTACGTCTCGGTTGGGTGTATGCGATGCAAGGCGATCTTTCCCGCGCGAAAGCCACACTGCCCGAGCCCGACGCCTCCGCTACGGATTCGCCCCTGGCCCTGTCGCTTCGCGCCTTTATCGCCCTGCGCGCCGGGAACTACAAAGACGCGGTTGAGCACGTTAGACGACTGAACGCGCCTAGCCGCCGGGCGAAGGAAGCGCGCCGGCGTTTGCTGAGCGCGCTCGAGCGGTTCGATCACGTCTCACCCGGTAATCCGTGGACGTTTTGTGTGGCCGCTCGACTCTTACTAGCCAATGGCCAACGCGAGGCCGCGCGGACATCCCTCGGTCTTTGTCGATCGAGATGCGCCGATGATCTGTGCCGACAAGAAGCCGAGCTGATCGACGCGGCGCTCAACGGGCCCGGCAATCCGAATTGACATGGCGCGGCTCATCTATACCGAGTTGCCTGATAGACAAGGCGAACGGGACGGTCCTTGACGCGCGCCGTTGCACTCGGGCGATCATTTTTTTCCGAGCGCCCGTTGCTTCTCAAAAAAAACGGTCAGCATCGCCGCACATTCCTCCGCCAATACGCCGCGCGTTACGGTGATGCGGTGATTCAATCGCACATCGGTCGGTATCTCGTAGAGCGAGCCGCACGCCCCGGCCTTCGGGTCCGTCGCGCCGAAGACGATGCGCTGAATCCGGGCAAGCACCGTCGCGCCCGCGCACATGGCGCACGGCTCGAGCGTGACGTACAAGGTACACGCGTCGAGCCGCCAGTGCCCCACATGCGCCGAAGCCGACGTCAGCGCGATCATCTCTGCGTGCGCGGTGGGGTCTTTGAGTTGCTCCCGCTGATTATGTCCGCGCGCGATAACCCGGCCATCTTTAACAACGACGGCACCAACCGGCACGTCGTCATGTTCCAACGCCGCCCGCGCCTCATTCAGCGCCGCTCGCATGAATCGCTCGTCGTCCGTCATGCTGCCATGGCTTCGTACTGGTTCTTCCCACCGTCGTTACCGCCGCGCGACGGATGGTCCTACACGCCGGTCAATCCGTACAACGGCTCCGGGCTGGGTTCGAGGCGGCAAGCCTCAGACTAGTGCAGCGTCACAGCGTATTCTTAGGGTTCGTTGTGGGTGGCATGGGCAAACTTGTTTGCCCGTGACTGCC
>CAZWWW010000393.1:0-3583 GCA_964637715.1 uncultured Phycisphaeraceae bacterium
TCATCCGGCGAATCGACTCGATACGGCGATACACAATAACGGATATTGCTGTAAGGCGAGCGCTGTTTTTGTGCAACGGTCGAATCCCCGCTTCGTCCGGTATATCGACACGATGGGCCGATACAGAATGACAGTGCCTGCTGTAACGAGGAGGGATGGCTCCGCGATGACCAAGACCAAGCTGGCGTTCGTGATCGTGATGACACTGTTCGGCATGTCACGCCTTGCGCCGCCGTCGCGCGCGGCGGACCACGGCGACGACAACTCGAAAAATCTGGCTCGGGGTCGCTCCTATACCTTTTCGTCGCCGCCTTCGTACAAACTGACGGTAGACAGCGGTGACGCGACCCAACTCACCGACGGCGTCTCGCGCGGTGCGGATTGGCGGCAGAGGTCGACGGTCGGCTGGTCGCGCGGCGCGACACGGCCCTATGTGGTAATCGATCTCGGGTCGGTGCAGCCCATCGATGAGGTTCGGGTTCACAGCGTGGGCGGCGGCAAAGCGAACGTGTTCTATCCCGCAAACATCGCGCTTCTGGTGAGCGACGACGGGCGTACGTTTCACATGGCCGGGGCGGCGGACAGCCTCGATCTGCCGCAAAACCGCAGTGACCCGATCGCCGCCCGGCGGACCCCCCACGTTTTTCGCATGACATCGCTTGGCACCCGCGGGCGCTACGTGCTCGTCCTGTTGGATTACGACGGCGTGCACCTGTTCGTGGACGAGATCGAAGTCCTGCGCGGTTCGCACGATCCACAATCGGTCACGTTTGATCCGGGCAACAACTTTTCGATCGACGCGGTGCGTAAAGCGTTGCCCTTGGCGCGGGAATACGCCGAAGCCCGCCTGGGGCTGACCCGCTGGTTGCGCGCCGCCAAGGGACGAACGCCCGACCCCCGCCCGATGATCCAACGCCTTCAAGCTGAGCTGAGAGGCGTGCGCTGGCATGATCTCGACGCCCTGCGCGCGATCGAGAATCGGATCGGGCTGGCGCGGGGGCGCTGGCTCGGCGTGGTCACCGGTCGCCGGTTCGTGTGGACACGCGCGAACCCGATGGTCCAGTTCAGGCCGTTTGATCTTCCGGCGCGACTCGATGCGACTTGCACCGATGACAGTCGCCGCATCGACGTATCGCTTTGGCAGGGCGAATACGAATCGGCTGCGGTGTCGCTGTTCAACTGCGGGACCGAACGACTGAACGTAAAGCCCGTGCTCACTCCGCTCCGTTCACCAACCGAGGACATGCTCTACGCCGGCGACACCATCACCCTGCGCCGTGCGGCGTTTGTTGACGCACGCGGTGCGGGGCGTATCGGCGATGCGCTGGTTAAGATCCCGGACGGCGGCATCCGAATCGAACCGGGTCGCGCTGAGCAACTCTGGCTGACGTTCCACAATCCAAAGCTTATACCGGGAACCTATCACTTCGCGATTGACCTGGCCGTTCGATCCGGCGGGGCGTCGGCTGTCTCGTCGCACGAGATGGTTCAAGGGACGCTTACCGTACAGCCCATTCAGTTCCCCGACGACCCGACACTCAGCACGTATACATGGGCGTTTGTCGAACGGGCTGACTTGACGAAAGACGTGCCGGAGGAAGCCGTCGCCGATCTGCGGGCGCATTACGTAAACACCGACGTGCTGTTCTGGTCGAAGTGTCTGCCGATGCCCCGGCTCGACAGCGATGGTCACGTCAACCTGAGATTCAAGGAGCTCTACCATTCCCTGAAGCGCTATCACGACAACGATCTCTATATGTTCTATTGGGGACTCGGTCGCTTTAGAAAAAACGTTCCGCACATGCCGGCGGTGGGTACGAAGGCGTGGCGGGTGGCCATCAAAGATTGGATGACGAAGTGGACGACGTTTCTGAAGGATCAGGGCGTCGACTACGATCGGTTCATCATGTACCCGTTCGACGAGATGCTGCCCGATGAGTTTCTAGCGTTCGCCAGGTTCATCAAGGAAGACGTGGACCCGCGCATCCGGTTTTTCGCCAACAGTAGGGGAGACAAAAACGGTAAACAGATGGCTCGCCTCGCGCCGTATATCGACGTGTGGTGTTTTAGAGACATACCCTACGGTGCGCGCATCGCGCCGACCGAACAACGCGTGCGGCGCGGCGCGTCGTCGATTTGGTCCTACGACGCCGCCCGCCCGGCCAAGGGCAAACCGCCGCAGGGCTATTACCGGTTGCAGATGTGGCGGGCGTTTGCGCGGGGCGACACGGGCTGCGGATTCTGGACCTACAGCGACCCGGGTGAAGGAAACGGCGATGCATGGGACGATTTCAACAGTACGCACGGCAAGTACGGCGTGATTTACGGGCCCATCGGCAAACCGCCGGGGGTCGATCTTTCGGGCGAGCGGATCGTCCCGTCAAGGCGCTGGGAGGCGTGGCGCGAGGGCGTGGAGGACTACGAATATCTTTCGCTCCTACGCAAGGCTATCATCGCCGCGCGGCGCGCGGGTGATCGTGGTCAGGCCATCAAAGCCCAGGCGGTGCTTGACCGCGCTCTGAAACGGGTGCTCGAGCATCCCGGTGAACCCGATAGGGTCTATGAGGCGCGGCGCGACATCACAGCCGAACTACTGCGCCTGACGAGGGCCAACACGGCGGGACAGATCGGCTCTTGAAGGTTTGGATCGTCAACCCGTTCGACCCGCTGCCCGGCGAACCGGAGCGTTCGGGCCGCTTCGCCGACTTGGCCTATGCGCTCAGCGAGGCAGGCCATTCCGTCGTATGGTGGACGGCGGAGTTCTCGCACCGGTACAAACGCAACGTCGATACGAACCGCGTATACCGCGCCGGAGCGGAGCGCGGCGTCGACATTCAGTGCCTACCCGTTCCCGCCTATGCCAGAAACATTTCGCTGCGCCGGTTGTGGAGTCATCGCGCGTTTGGCAAGTCGCTGGGCCGGACGATCCGTCGAGCCGAACCACCTGACGTGATTACAGCCAGTGCGCCGCCACTCGAATCGGCCGTGGAGGCCACCCGGTTTGGCTTAGGAAACGGAATCCCCACAGTGGTCGACATTCTCGATCAATGGCCCGACACGTTCACCCGGGCGCTGCCGCGCATCGTTCAACCCTTTCGCAAGGTCGGGTTCCACGCGTATTACACCGCGGAACGCACGGCCTACAGGCAAGCGACCGGGATCATCGGTGTCGCTCAGGGGTACCTGGATCGCGGTGTGGAAGTAGGCGGGTCCAAAAAGCACCAGGCCGTGCTCCACCTCGGGGTCGACCTGGGCGCTTTTGATGACGCCATGCGGCGCGCATCGGCCCGGACGGACCGAAGATGGATCAAGCCTGACGACGAAACTTGGGTGATTTACGGGGGAAGCCTGAGCCACAGCTACGACTTCGAGACCATCTTTCACGCTGCGCGCCGCGCGCATCAGGTGTTCGGCAAGCGCGTTCGATTCATCATCGCGGGCGACGGCGATCTCGGACCCCGCGCTAGGACCCTTCACGCCGCGCTGGCGCTTGATACGGTGTCGATGCCGGGGTTCCTTCCGCTCGCCGAATGGGCGGAGGTGTTGGCCCAGGCGGACATCGGGCTCATCGCAACATTCCCCA
>CAZWWW010000394.1:0-3565 GCA_964637715.1 uncultured Phycisphaeraceae bacterium
CGGTTGCGTGACGCCGGTAAAGTCATCGAACACCTGAACCCCGGCGTCTTGATCACTTACCTGAAACCCCACCACGCCTGTCGGTGGAACCGGTGCTTGCGAAAACTGGGACCCGGACGAACAGCTCAACTGGGGATCCAGTGCAACGGTCAGCACCATGTGTTGAAAAGGATTGCCCAGGGTGGCAAGCGTTTCAAAATCGGCGTTGCCGCAGTCCGGTCGCCGGATATAGCTGGGTGCGGATTGCCCGAGGTTGTTCGCACCGCCGAAGTGGCTGTGATCGGCGCCGCGCGTCGCGCAGAGATCCTCGGAGAGAACCGACACCACGAGCGTGGCATCCGCCGGAATGAGCACCTGATCCAGCGTAAAATCGACCGTTCGTAACGCCCCCGTCGTCCCGTCCGGGACCATGTCAACGATGGATTTGAGCAATACGAGGTTGGCGACGTCGGGTGCGCCGCCGTTGGTGTCGAGATACAAGTTGATGGTCAGGGGGCTGAACCCGGTACTCGGATCGGAAACACTGTCAACGCCATAGGTAACGCAGCGAACGATATGTCCCTGTCCCGCCGTCGCACCTGCCGAAAGGTCGAACGATCGGGCGTATTCGGTCTCGTGGGTGCAATTGTTGCCCGCATCAAAGCACGCCACCGAAAAGAAAGAGAGCACCGTGTTGGGGTCCGTGCTTTGGGTAAGATTGACAGCCCCGCAGACGCCCCCCCGTTGGGCATCGGCGCCCCCTGCCGCCGCCTCGGGTTCAACCCGCTCCGGAGACCGAACGGTTTGGACGGAAATCGAACCTGCCTGACCGGGCGCAGGCGGCGAACTGCGAACGTTAACGGCGCGCGCGCCGTCCGCCCTCACCGGGTAGGGCTCAGCGCCGAACGCGGGGATGCCCAACAACGCCAGTACCAGAGCTACACAGCCTGCGCGTTTCGAGAACCGGCCACTGTTGTGGTAAAGCATTTCCATTCTCTTGATGCATGTGGACATGGTGACTCCCTTTCGGCTCAGACCCGAAGGTTTGAACCCGCAGCCCGAACATCCTGTTGACAAAAACACGCCCCGACAATGCGTTGAGCGGAATGCGGCACCGGCTCCTCACCCGTGTCTTTGACGGAAAGGACCGGCACCGCATCCCTCTTCTCTGTCCCATCAACACGCCGCCGAGGCGGCCACTTACCCCGTGCCAGAAAGGTGGCACGAACGTCCACGCGCGTTGACACCGGCGCGGGGCCGATGCCGCGCGGGTTGTTCAGACTTCTTCAACAAACCGTCAGGCCAACGCCGCCCTTCGGCGCAACGCGATCGTCGCCGCGACGAGCACGAGCACGAGAAGCGTGGCCAGACCCCATTCCGATACCGCCGGAACGTCTACCTCGAATTTCTTCGACGGAACACCCAGATAAAGACTTCCCGTCACATTCAAGGGGTGCGACCCGAACTGATCAACCGCCGTAACCGACGTGCTGAAAGGCGTCTGCGGGACAATGTCATAGAACACCAGATGGTCTTCCACGTTGATGATCCCCTCGCCGTTCTTGTCGACCGGGTTGCAGAACCACTTGGCCTTCCGCACCGTAACGCTCTCGGTATTGAACTGATCCACGAGATTCACCGTTGCGTTGACGGCAAGTGCGCGGGTGACATTGTAACACTTGTAATGATCGAGCGGACCCGGGGCACCACCACCGCCGACCTTTTCCGCCGGAACGAGGAGGTACCGCGCGGTACGGATGATGAGGTATTGTTTGTTTCCGAATTGGTTTTCAATGCGAAGGGTCCGCGCGGGCTGCTTCTGCGGATTCTCGATACGATACCAGACCAGATGGGCATTCGGATCCAGAATGCCTCCGCCGTTTTTGTCCACGGCGTTTGAAAAGTGATCAATCAAATCAAGGTTAAACGAGACGGCGGGTAGCGCAGGCGGATCGAATTGATCCTTCAGTGTAACACTCAGACTTACGGGCACGTCGTCAACGTCCCAAACCTTGAAGTGGTCGATCGTGAAAACATTGACACCCAAATACGGCTCCGTATCGCCTCCTTCAACATCGGCCGTCAGAGGCGTCGAACCGATCGTGTTGTCGATGGGTGTTGGTCGACCGGCGCGGGAGGCCGGGTCGACAGCCATTACGGATGTTGCCAGAAGACCGCAGGTAAGAGAGGCTAACAGGATGTGAACTCGACGTTTCATGGCGTTCTTTCCTTGTGCATGAAGGCACCTGCGCCACGGAAGGGCAGGCGCGCAGCAAACGAATCTATTGTCAAAACGAACAGAATCCTATCCGGTGGGTCAACCACGTTGACCCACGCTCCAGTATGTTGAAGGCGTCAGGACAAAACCGGTGGAGCGCGGGGCGCGCGGGAAAGATTCATGAACCGGATAGTCGGCAGCGCAACCAGCAACGGAATCGGGCACGCGTCGCAGTCGCCGACGGATGATCGGTATGCCCGGTCATTGTCGACACCAAGGGCGGTGTCAAGGACCATTACGATTGTTGCGCTGATCCATGAAATCAACAATGCAAGGCAGGTATGACCCAATACAATGGACGTCGGATGATACCACGTGCTGTCGGGTACCAACCCTTCACCCCCGTGCAGGGGAAACCCGAGGACCGCCACGCCACAGGCTACGCCGTACCACATAACGCCCAGGATAAACGGGCTGAAACCAATCCAGCGTGTAATTGCCGCCCCCATCGCCCCGTAGGCGGCGGGTGCGAGAATGGTGACGCAGAAGAAGGCCGTCGAGGCTTCGATGGGTTGCGACGCCCGCTGGAGCGCTACCGTCAAAACCGCAACCGTTAATCCCCACAACGCGCCGCCCATCGCCCCCCATGACACCTTGCCCACCCGGGCGAGAACAATGAGCGGCAATAAACCAACGGAGCCGATCAGGAGAGGCGTCGTCGTGTAGCGGCCCAAAACGGTGAGGCAGGCACCGCACACCGTAGCGAGGATTAACGAAGCAAACGTTGAAGCAACGTCGCGCCGCGTAGCCGACCCCGGCTGGGCGCGACGCCCAGCCTTTTCAGATGAACGTACGATGGCCGATGCGGAACAGGCTCTTGCGACAACCGCCCGCTGAGTCAGATGTGTATAAGCAACGCCGGTGACGTTGTACACGTACACCGCCCTCCGTGAAGACCTCTTCTTCGACGAACAGGACGCAACGCAAGACTGGGGAGACTATCAAAAACCACGACACGCTGCACAAGAAAGCAAGCATATTAACGAACTGCGAAAAAGCAATAAAAATAAAGTCGCAAACACGAGATTTGTATAAAGCTATAGTTTATCAACCTGTTCGATGTACTCCTATGCTACATATTGTGAACTGTAACTCCGTAGGTACAACCACGGCTGGGCGCGTTCGGGACGGTCCCACGCCGCCCCGGCGGCTGCCCGTCCCATACGGATGTCGGCACGCTTTTTTAGCATTCTTTTTGTGTACCGTTGTTTGGGTCAAACCCATCGGGTGCAACAGCGTGTCAACCGCCGCACAAAAACAGGGCTTGCCCCCGGCCCTTGACTTGCCCGCCCGGAAACCCGAACACAC
>CAZWWW010000395.1:0-3545 GCA_964637715.1 uncultured Phycisphaeraceae bacterium
GAACGTGATTGCACCAAATGCGTCTATCCCCCTGGCGGATAACACCAGAGGGCACGTCGTCGTCGCCGTTGTCAACAACGCTGAAATCGATGAACGCTTGACCGATTTTCTCGCACCGAAACTCAAGCTGACCGAGGCCGATCTTCGGTCCCTGCGCCCCCGCATCCGCATGCGCGTGCGCATCACGTTCATCGACGGCACGAGACAAGTCGTGGAGTTTATCTCCGGCAGTTCCGATTTCGTGGATCCGACCTTCGACGCGCAGACGCTTCCCGATCTTAATCAAAACGATCTGACCAACGCGGTGGTACAATGCGACGTTGCCTCGGTCGACCTCGAACCCGGCTCAGCCATCGAAGTGTTTATTCCTGTTGAAGTAACGGGCTTCGAACTCGTCGAAAACCAATCGCAGGGCGGCGCGACGATTCGTACCTTCGAGCCGAGAACCCGTACGCAGCCGCAGTTCACCGTGCTTCAGGTTGACGATGTTGACAGTGACGGAAACATCGTCCTCCGTCGCAATATCGGCATCCGCGACACGGTAACGCCGATCACGAATCTCCAGTGTGGTTCGGTCGTTGCCATCGTGGTGACCGGCACGCTGGCTGTACCGTTCCTCGACGGCGTTTCGGATGAACCCAGCTTCGATCAAGGCGATCCCGAAAACGCCGCCAGTGTCGGCGGTCGCTTTGCCTTTAGGATTTCCGTCCAATGATTCAATCGTTGTTCACCGTTCTTACTGCGCGTCCCAAAGGGACACTGGCTCAACGCGTATCGACGGCACTGCGCGTGCTTGGTTTCACGACGTTGCTGGTGGGCAGTGGGTGTGGCGACCTGTTCAGCCCCGCCGCCCGAAACACCTTTGTTGGCGGGTTTGTTCCCGTGACACCCGGGCCCATTGCGCCGTTCGTCTTTGTTCGAGCCGTTAATAAGACGGACCAGGTTGTCGAGTTCATTGTGACGATCGAGAAGGAGATTCTCGTCCGAGATGACGCCGGCAACTTCGTCACCGACGACAACGGCGTCTTCCTGACCCAACCCAAGCGCCAAACGGTCCGCCTGACCACCTTCCCCGGCGGTCTCTCCAGCGAGTTGGGCGTTGTGTTCGACTGTTCCCTGGAACCGGTCACGCTGATCGGGCTGGGTGAAAACCTGCTGCCGACAGATGCCGCCGTATTCGTAGGCGGTTCGGGTCCAGCCAGCACCGGCGGGTTCGGTGTGACTGCAGAGGGGCTGAACCCACTCTCGCTGGCCGCGGGCAATTTCACATGTGGCGATACGCTGATCTTCACGGCGTTTCAGAGCGTGGGCACACCCGGCGGCGTGCTTTTGCGGTCAGACAGGCTGTCCGGGGCAACCCAGCCCGGAACGTTCGCCGGACCCAGCACATTTGAAAACCTCGCCGCTTTTTTCGAATCCCAGGTTCGGGAGAATCAATAAACGCTTCAGTTCAACGAATCGCGGAGCAACCCATGAAAACCTCAAACACACAGCGCCTGCGCCGGTGGGGTCTTGTTCTTGTCGCCACGCTTTCCGGTGGAACGACGTTTGCATCCTGCGACACGCGTATCCGTCAGGATCTTGTGGATGGAACCAAGACGTTTCTTTTTTCACTGTTCGACCCGAATCTGTTTCTCGGCTCGATGACTTCGGGCACCACAACCGGTACCAACTCGAACGCCACAACCCCATAATACCAACTCTAGTTTAACCATGCCGATTGCGACGCCTTGGCATGAGCTGCGTTCTAGGCACCGCGCAGGCTAAAGCCTGCGGCTCAGGGTAGCATGTATCGGCACATTGATACTGAACCTGGTATAAGGTCGCGTTGACGGCAGGCTTCAGGGTGTGGACGGGTCTTACGCCGGTTGAGCCGGTGCGGGATCGTTGTCATGATCCTGACCCGCGGGATCGTTGTCTACAGGCGGCGCCCCGTCTTCGCTCGGATCGTCGGGCGACCCTTTCAGAAACGGTCGGTCAATCCCACGCCGCCCCCGCGCAAACAACAGAACCAGAAACCAAAGCGACGAGAACACCAACCCGACAATCAACAGCGCATGTTCTTCGCCGCGCATCCCGGTCCAAAAGCGGGCGATGCCTGTGATCGTGCCCCCGATACCGAACATCGTCACCGCCAGAAAGAACGGACGACCCGTGTCGCGCCAGAATCCTTCGCGTCTCAGGGGTGTCGTCTTCCGCACCGCAACGGTGAACATAGCCGCACACGCAATACAACCGAGAATCAAACCGGTTCGATCGTCGTAATGCAGATCGTCAAGGATGAACGTCAACAGAAACGTAATGATCGCTCCGCCCATGAGAAGAAACGACACGACGCTCCAGAATGCTCGCGTTACGCCCCATCGAACACGCGGATCAATGTCCCCGCCGTGATCGCCTTGCGCATGGCGCCGTTGACGAGCTGACTGCATCGCAGCCTGCATGGTGTCGAACATCCGGCGCGCACGCTGATCGCGGAATGGATAGGCAAACGGAGGAAGCCCTGATGCTGCGGCGGGGGCAACGCCCTCGGTGGCGCCGACCGAGACGGACCCACGCCCATCGACCACAGCGGACTCGGAGGCCCCAACCGTAGGTGGGACACCCCCCATCGCATAAGCCGCACGCCCGCCACGGGAACCCGCCCACCAGGACGACGCCTGCACGATAAGCGACACGGAACCGGCCACGCCCGCCGCAATGAACATATAGGGCGGCGGTTCACCGTCCATCATGCCTATCGCCATGGCGGTGGCGACTAGCGCGCCGAACGCCGTCCGCATCGCACAACCGACGCTCACTTCGCCATCCTGCGCCCGCTCGAACGCCCGGGTCCAGTTGCCAAGAACGGCCACTGCCAAGAGCCCGATCCACACCCCGACGCCTTGCTCCGAATCGTGCGAGGCCATAATCGGCGCGGCCCCGATCGCCAGGAGCGGCGCGGCGCATCCGGCTCGAATCATGTACTGTGCCCAGCGTGGTCCGTGGGCCGCCCCAAACCACGGTACCGCTTTGGCGGCCAGCCCCACCGCGATCGCCATCAGGGGAATCAGCAGCCCGGCCGACACCCCGGCTTCGTCCCGAACATTCACGCCGGAGACGATTCCAAGGGCTACCGCCAATCCCAAAGCCATAAGGCAGCTCAACAGGATGCGCTTCCACCGGTCACCCTGCAGCGCCGCCTTGAATTGTGAACCGTCATCCGCTGCCGGATCCCCGCCCCCGTTCCGAGCGTGTCGCTGCGCCCGCCGTGCTCGTTTGCGATCCATTCGACTCGCGAATCGGGCACGCTTGTTGGGGCCGTTTTGGTGGGCTGGATCGTTCAGGTTGAGCCGGGCTCGGATCGGGCGCTGAGGCATGAGGTTGTGGTCGACGCACCCATCGCCGAGGTCTGGGCGGCCTGGACCACCGAGCGCGGGCTTGAGTCGTGGCTGGCGCGGAATGCGAAAGTCGATCTCAAGCCCGGTGGTCGGTACGCGACCAACGCCTTTGGCGAGATCGGTGAGCCGGGGACGGTGGAGATGCGGGTGCTCGCGTATGAGCCG
>CAZWWW010000396.1:0-3537 GCA_964637715.1 uncultured Phycisphaeraceae bacterium
GTCTGGGCTACTGTCTTGCGCCCCTCCGGGACTGTTCTCGCAGTAAGCCAGGTAGCCAGGTAGGGCGGGCCGTGCCCGCCGCAACAAAAAAAGCATTCACCATTCGGCGGGCACGGCCCGCCCTACCCGACTTTGTTTTCAGCGCAGTAAGGCGGGCTGGCAAGGCCGCTTCGGGGGTTGTTCAACAGGCTGCTAACCCATACACAAGATCAGACAACTCCGTGGTCTGGCCACCGACCGCGCCGACGCTCGTTTCCGCCGTCGTCAGACACCCAACAGCAGTTTCGCCGTTCCGAAGTAGATCAGCAGTCCGGTGATGTCCACCACCGTTGTGAGTGCGGGGCTCGCCACGACCGCCGGGTCTAGTTTGGCCGCCGCCGCCATCAGTGGCAGCAGAGCGCCGATCAGCGTGGCTGTAACGACTTGAACCCCCAGCGCCACGCCGATGGCAACGGCTATTTGAACAAGCGAGAGGTCGGGCGGTAGGACAGACGTCTGCGATATGAACAGTACTTTCCCGAACGACAGCAGCCCAAGAACCACCGCAATCAGCAGTGCGACGCCCAATTCCTTGCGCAGCACGCGGAACGCGTCACGTGGTCTGATCTCACCCAGCGCCAGCGCACGAACGACGAGCGTGGCTGATTGACTGCCCGCGTTGCCGCCCGTGTCCGCGACCATCGGCATGTAGAGCGCGAGGACGATGATGCTTGTGAGGGTTTGTTCGAACGAGTGAATGATGAGGCCGGAAACCAAGCCGAGCGCCGCCAGTCCCGCAAGCCAGTAGACACGGTTCGAAAAGTGACGTAGTGCCGAGGTCTTGAGGTATTCGCCCGCCGCGTGCGATCCGGTGATCGCCATGAACTTCTCGATGTCTTCGGTTTGCTCCTGCCGAATGATGTCAAACGCATCGTCGTGTGTTACGATCCCGACCAACATGCCCTTCTCATTGACGACCGGTACCGCCAGCAAGTCATATTTCTCAATGGTGTGGGCTACTTCCTCCTGGTCGTCCCCGATACCAACGCTGATTACCTCACGGTGCATTTCGTCCTCGATCGTTTCGGTCGGCTTGGCGAGAATCAGGTCTTTTAGCGAGATGAAACCGAGTAGCCGCCGCGCGCTGTCGACGATGTAGGCGTAGTAAATCGTCTCCTTACCCGGTGCCTGTACACGGAGCGACTCGATAGCTTCTCCGACGGTCATGTCGGGGCGGAGCGTGGCATAATCGGTGCTCATCACCGCCCCGGCTGTCCCTTCCTCGTAGGACGCCAGCCTGCGGATGTCTTCGCGTTCCGCCCGCGCCACCAGCGACAGCACCTCCTCTCGCACGGTGGGGTCGAGGCGTTGCACAAGATCAGCCCGGTCGTCGGGGGCCATGTCCTCCAGGAGACGCGCCATCTCGACCCGGTTTTGCCCGCTGACAAGCTCGACTTGATCGTCGAAATCGAAATGGGAGACGACCTCCGCGCGCACCGATCCTGGCAGCGCCCTTAGGATGGGCCAACGCTGTCTGGCGTCCAGATCGCTCAAGCACTCGGCCACCGTTTGCGCGTGCGTCGTCGTACAGAACGAGACCACGGTCTCAAGATCGTTGGCGTCGAGGAGTTCCTGGAGTTCAGGGGTGAGGAGCGGGTTCTTCATGGCTGCCTTTCTTCGCGGGCCCGTGGCGAACAGTCGTGATAGGCGGAGGGGGCGCTCCGCGGTCCATGCTCGGGAAGACCGAACAGCCCCGCCTCGCACCGCAACCAGCCCGTACGTTGAGCGTCCGCCGTGCGGATCATTACGGCGTCTCAAGACTGTCACTATCACGAATACTTGTTTGTGATAATCCTTGCAACCGGCGCCGCGGCGCGGCATAATAGTATGTTGAAGCGGCGGTGACGGGGATACTTCCCATGGTTCAAACGCTGACCCGGCAACGTGACGTCCAATCCATCCTGCGCCACACGCGCACCCTCACGTTCGACTGTTACGGCACGTTGGTTGATTGGAAGGAGGGGTTGTCGCGAGCGTTCGTGGACCTCTTCGGACAACGTGCCGGCCCCCGTCTTGATACACTGTTCAACGCCTACCTGGAGGTCGAGGCCGAGATTGAAGGCGATGTGTTTCGTACCTATCGGGAGGTGCTGAACAAAGTATCCGCCCGGTTGGCAGATACGTTGGATGTGACGCTCGACGCGACCCGCCGATCCTATCTCGCAGAGACCGTACCACACTGGCCGTTGTTCGCGGACACCCGTGAAGCCCTTACGATACTTGGGAAACGGTATCGGTTGGGTGTATTATCCAACATCGATCGCGATCTGTTCGCCAGAACGGCACGGAACCTCGACCTGCCGCTGGATTTTCTCATTACCGCGGAGGACGTTCGCGCCTACAAGCCGGCGACCGCGCACTTCGAGCGGATGCTGGAGGCGTACGGCACGGCAGACACAACGCTTCATGTGGCGCAGAGCTTGTTTCATGACGGCGAGCCGGCGGAGACGTTGGGTATACCGTTTGCGTGGATCAACCGATACGGTCAACGGAATGAGACCGACGTTCAGCCGGCGGCGGAGTTCAGCGATTTAATCTCCCTGGCGCGTATGGTGGACGAGCTCTGAGAAGCGAAACCCGCACACACAAGGCCGTGTGACCTTGGGATCGCTTACGAAAGGCGCGAGAGGGCTTACAAGGAAAAACATTGATGCTGTTCGAGGCGATGGAGTCGCAGTTTCCACGTGGAACGCCGGTTTGCGTTCGGGCGACGGTCCGGCGGCGCGCTCACGACAGCGTGGCGGAGGTCATTGGAGTGGTCGAATCCTGGGATCTTCTTCCCACGGGGAGTTGGTACGCCCACGGCAAGCACCATAAGCTCTGGCTTCCCCGACTGAAGCTACGCAAGGCGGACGGCGAGATGACGCTCCTGGTCATAGACGACGCGACGGAAATCGCCCGCCTTGAGGCCGTGGCGTCGTAGGGCGGTGCGTCGAAGCACCGAGTCGTCTTGGTCCACCGGCAGCGCACGTCGATGTCGAACGCGATACGCTCAACCGGGATGCTTCTGATCGCCACGGTCGCAGCCTGGTGGCTCTTCAGTGATACCTATCACAAATACGCGTTCGCCGACCGGCGTACGCCCATTCGTTTCGCTCATTTCGGATCGTATGAGGACTTCGAGCTGTGGCGATCGGGGATCGGGGATTTTCAAGAGCGTCATGCGGCCATTCAAATCACCCAGGAGTATCTCGTCGGCGGCCACCGGGCACTACACGACAAAACTGCGTCAGCAGGCGTTGGCGGGCGCCCTGCCCGACGTCGCGCTTGTTCAGCTTGGTCCGTTTTGGGGTTTGGCGGACCATTTCGCCGACCTGGGGAAACTATTGTCCGGTCCGGATCAGGGAGAAGCCCCACTCCAAGAAACGTTGAACCCCGGCGCCGTGGCGGCGTTCCGCGTTCATGGCATACAAAAGGGTCTCCCGGTGTCCGGTGGGAATCTGGCTATACCACCCACGTGGTGAAACTGCGGTTTGTTCGCGTTGGGCGGCGTTGGTA
>CAZWWW010000397.1:0-3534 GCA_964637715.1 uncultured Phycisphaeraceae bacterium
ATGGCGCGGTTCGCCGACGGAGACATGGACGTGCGTAGCGTGATCGTGCGCGACGACGAAATCGGGCGGCTCGCCCAAACCTTCAACCGGATGGCTGAACATCACCGCCGCACACACCTGGGACTCGTTCAATTGAATGAGCAGCTTGAGGAGCGGGTCGCGTCGCGCACGCGCCAACTGAGGGAGATCGCCTCGCGCGAACCGCTTACGGGCTTGTACAACCGGCGCCATTTCAACGAAGTGCTGCAGCGCCGTTTCGCTGAGGCGCGGCGCTATGGGACCGCGTTGTCGTGCATTATGATCGACCTGGACGGATTCAAGGACGCCAACGATCGGTTCGGTCACCAGGTGGGCGATGAGCTGCTGGTGCTTACCGGCATGACCATCGTAAGCCAGCTTCGCACGGCGGATGTGGCGGCGCGGTACGGCGGTGACGAGTTCATCATCCTGCTGCCGCAGACCGGCGCTGAGCACGCACGCGTGCTGGCGGAGCGGATCATGGACAAATTCAACCGGGATGTGGGTCAGCGCTTCCCCGACGCACGCGTGACCATGAGCCTGGGTGTCGGATGTCTGGAAGAGTTGGATGCACCCGACGCGGACGCACTGGTCCGCGCGGCGGATCACGCCATGTATCGGGCCAAAGCGCAGAACAAGCAGCGTGGCGCTGCGGTCATCGGTGGGGCGCCTACCGTAACCGGATGATCCGTAGCCTTCGAACCCGCGTGTTGATCCGTACCCATGCGCGCGACGCCGACGCCGTCTCCATCGGCATTATCACACGGCCTACATCTGCGTTATCGCCTCTCAGACGACACGCGACGGGCCGCTATTTGTGCCGGGGTTTCACGGAAACACAGTACCTCGCGTCGACCAGAATGCGCCAAATCTTTGCGCTCTTTGTACGAATAAACACGTATCGTGGTATAGTTAGGTATCAGGGTTATCCGGTACCCGTCGTACGCGATCCGGGTTGTCTGCCGGCTGTGGACCTGCGGCGAACCGGCGTATCGATGTGTGATGCTGCAACAGCGTCGCCATATCCGCCGGTCGCGCTGCGAAGCGACAGGCGCGAGGGAGGTCACGACACAACATGCTCACCGCCATCGGACAATACGTAGGCGCCAAGGTGATTACGGCGCTGCTGGTGGTCTCGGGAGCCGGTGCGGTGATCTGGTTCTGGCGTCATCCGGAACATCTGGCGACCATCTGGGAGATTATCAAATACGTGCTGGTCTGGCTGGGCTTCGTCATCGTGCTTCCCTGGGCGACGTTCTTTGTCACGCCGTGGGTTGTTCGTAAAGAATCGAATGCGGCGGCCGGAATGATGCTGCTGGGCTATGCTGTAGCGGATGTGATTGTCGCATTTTGTTTGATCGGAGGCGTGAGCGGGCTCGGTTCGCTGACATGGGGCGTACTTCTTCTTGGATTCCTCTCGGCGGGCGTTTATAATTTCAAGGTTTGCGAGCATCAGGCCGAGCGTCTGGAACTGCTCTGACGAACGCGCCGCACAGAAGGAACGGGATCATGTCCGCGCTCAGAGAGAACGACCGCGTCAGCAACTACATCCTCGAACAGCGCCGCGGCGTCGGCAGCTTCGGTGAGGTTTGGCGGGCCCGGCACCACGTGCTCGGGGACATCGTGGCCATTAAGATTCCCACCGACGCACAGTACGTGCGGAACCTTCAACGCGAGGGCGTCACGGTCCACGGGTTGAACCACCGCAACATTGTCCGGGTGCTCGATCTCGATCCCTACGCCACGCCGCCCTATCTGGTGATGGAATACGTTGACGGTCCGTCGGTGCGTGAAGTGATCGACGCCCGCCGGGCGGACTTCCCGATCGACGCGGCGGTGACGATTATGCGCGGCGTACTGAGCGCACTCACCGAGGCGCACCGTCGCGACGTGATCCATCGGGACATTAAGCCGGCGAACATTCTGCTTGACCATCCACTTGCACAGTTGGAGGGCGTGGCGGAGGAGGATGTCAAGGTGGTCGACTTCGGACTGGGCAGCGTGGGAAATGTTACGACGCGTTCGATCACGCAGAGCGGAAGTGTCGCGTCGGAGGACGCGGCGCGCATCGCCGGCACGCTAGCGTACATGTCGCCCGAGCAGCGTGAAGGCAAGCCGGTTGACGCCCGGAGCGATCTGTATTCGTGCGGCATTGTCTTGTTTGAGATGTTAACGGGCGAGCGACCGGCCGGAGGTGAGGTGCCCGGCTCGCTGCGCGCGGACGTTCCGCCCTATCTTGATGAGGTGTTTCGCCGGTGCTATGCGCGACGTGATCGGCGCTATGCCTCAGCGGGTGAGATGCTCGCCGCTCTGGAACCGGCACCCGCGGCGCGTCCGGTGGGGCCTCCACCACCGCCGCCACGCGGGCCCATGCCCATGCCGCAATACGGTACCGAACCGCGCTGCCGCCATTGCCACGAGCCGATTGCCGCGGACGATAACTTCTGTATCCATTGCGGCGCGCGGTTGGTCGAATCGGTTCCGGTGTGTCGCCATTGCGGGGCGTACGCGCGTAAGCGCGATCGGTTTTGCATTCGATGCGGGAAGAGTTTGACAGTGCTTATGTAATACAACGAGCCCGGTGCGGTGATGCAGGTCGACCTGGTAGCCATTTTTCTGCTGTTGCTGTTTGGATGTGCGGCGTTCGTATTCGGGTTGCTCTGTTTGATCGGCAGGACGTTTGTTTTGATCGGGCGGTTTCTGCGTGCCGCGTTGTTCGGTTCTGAACCTTTTGATCCCGAACGTACCGGCCGGATCGAACCGGTGGATACGCAACGATGCCCACGCTGTGGGAAAGCGGAGGAACGCCCGGCCCGTTTTTGTGGGCAATGCGGACTACGGTTCTCGGGTGATTCCGGGTAGGATCACCCGGATCGTTGCGATCGAACGACCGACAGGTGCTGATCGTTGCTTAAACAAAGGGTCGCCCTGCGGTTCTGGATATGTGACCGTACCATGACCATCGATGCCGACAAAGCCCTGCGTGTTGAAACGGAGTTCCTTTCCGGGGTCGGCGCGAACTTTGAACAGGCCAAGGGGAAGCAGTTTCGCGGTACGATCTGGGAACAGGTATCGGATGATGAAAGCGACACGCTGCGGCGCATCATGGCCGAGCACCGCGTGTACGACCGGGCGCTGCTCAAAACGCTCCCGTCGAACCGGCGTTTGAGCGTTCATGGTTTCGAGAAGCGTTTCGGTTTGTTTAAGCGTCGAACCGGCGTGGCGATCGCGTCGGTGCTCTCACCGATGGAGCATTTCGTCGCCCCGGACGGCGGAGCACCGCCGGTGGGGCTTGGTATGCTGATCGATCACGTGCGCCGTTTGACGGCGGATGCGAAGGTGCCGCACATTGTCGGCGTGTGCAGCCCGACGGGGTTTACCGACGAAGCCCGTGAGGCGCGCATCGAGCTTCCGGGTGTCACCGTGGTGCTGGTGGAGCCCGACTCAGCCGGTGGTTGGCGGGTGCATGGGGCGACGGAATCGCTCGACCCGCGTCTGTTGAATATATTCGATCCG
>CAZWWW010000398.1:0-3506 GCA_964637715.1 uncultured Phycisphaeraceae bacterium
AGGTCCACGCGTAACCCTTCATGAGGCGATCTGCCGCCGCAAGAGCTTGCCCGCAGGCGATTTGGGAAGCGACGCCACGAAATCGACAACACGGGGTACTTTGTGGGCGCTGAGCTGCGCCCGAACCCGCTGGCGGATCTCTTCAACGGAAGGCGGATGGTTCGGGTCGGTCGGTACGACCAGCGCGCGCAATCGCGATATGGTTTCGGATACCGACGTAGCTACCACGGCGCAATCCCGCACGCCTTCGCAGCGGGCGAGCACCGCCTCCACTTCAAAGGGATTGACCTTGAACGCCCCTACGTCAATAAGCAGCTTGATCCGCCCGGTGATGGTGACGCCGCCGCCGGGGTCGAGTCGGGCCAGGTCGCCGGTGAAGAAAAAACCGTCGCACAACGGCGGTTCATCCTGCCCGACATAGCCATACAGCATGGACGGCGCGTGGATTGCCAGCTCGCCCTCGACACCCGGTGGTAGCGGTTGGTCGAGCCGGTGTGTTTCAGGGTCGACGATTCGTGCAACCACCCCGTGCATCGGGCGTCCCACGCTCATCGGATCGTGATCCCTTTTATGCGGATCGTTGAAGGTAACCGAACCGACTTCACTTGAACCGTATAGCTGACCGACGCGGAGCTGGAGTTTATCGAGACAGGATTCGAATACGCTCATCGGTAACGATGAACCGGCGGAGTATGCGCACCGAAGGTTGGGGAACGCCAGGTCGCCGCCGCCCAGACCGGCCAGCATCTCGAATACCGAGGGCACGCCGGGCAGTATGGTGATCCCGCTACGAAGTTGATCCACGACGCCGCTGATCGAAAAACCACGGCACAAACAGACCGTGCAGCCGGCGTACGTCGGCGCCAACAGGCCGTGCTCGACGCCGTAGCTGTGGCAGAGCGGCACGAGACCAAGCACGCGGTCGTCGGGCGTCAACCCGATAGCCGTTGCACAGTTGCGGGCGACCGCGTCGAGCGAAGGACCATCGCGCATGGCAATCCTCGGCTCACCGGTCGTCCCGCTGGTGAGCAGACGCAGACCGCTACACTCGTGGTTCGCCGGCGCTTGATCGCGATTACTCAGCACGGCTCGCTCTTGTACAAACGCAGGCGACAAAATCAACCGGCGGACGTGTTCATCGTGAACCACCCTACCGGCCGCCCGCGTGACGATCTGTGCCGTGGCATGGGTCGCCCGCGCGGCGTGCTCCAACTCGGGTTGCGAAACAGAGGGGTTGACGAGAAACCCCACAGCCCGGGCATGCAGCGTCGCCAGGAAGGCGATCGTACACTCTGCGATGTTGGGCTGGCAGATGAGGACGACCTCGCCGGGCGACACACGTTGTTCGATCGTCGACGCAAAGGCGCGTACCGCACCCGCAAGCTGCGCGAAGCTTACGCAGCGCTGTCCGGCTTCGGTCACTTCCTGAATCGCCACGCACGCACCGCGCTGTCTGGCGTGGGTGTACAGCCGTTGGAGTAGTTGAAGCGCCATGGTCGCGTGCCTGTTTTTAGAGTGGATTCCCTTTCCTAGTGCAGCGTCACAGCTTATTCTTAGGGTTCGTTGTCGGTGGCATGGGCAAACTTGTTTGCCCGTGACTGCCCCCCAGCAACACGGGCAAGCTGCTGCTTGCCCATGCCACCCAAAAAACAAGGTGTGACAAAGCACTAGCGTGTATGCGGATGATTCAACAACAGCGGAAGAGACGGCCGGACCGGACGTAATCACGTCGCGTCGAGCCATTCAGCGCTCGATGACCTCGGCGGCGATACTGACGCTCGTCGGATTTGCCCTCTATCTGCCCGGGATCGGATGGGGACTGCCGGGTACTACCTCCTGGAGTCAGGACACCATCGCCGGCGTCCGCACACTCGGCGCTGTGCGTGATTGGCCCGGAGACTGGAAGGGCCGATACCCGCCGCTTCACTATTTCGTGCTCCGCGCCGCCTATGATCCGTTGCTGCGATATTGGCACGACACCGGCGTAATGAGTTACGACGCGACCTCCGGACAGCCGCGCTTCACCCCACCGTTTAACAAGCGGATAGGCTTGCTTATTCTAATTGCGCGGCTCATCGCCGTAGGGTGCGCGATCGGGACGGGGTTGGGTTTGTGGATGACCGCGCGGCTGCTCACGGAGGATGAATCGGCATCATTGCTCGCTGCCCTCACGTTTATGACCGGGGCGGCGTTCACCTACTTCGCACATCTCGGCAACGTTGATGCCCCGTCGATGTTCTGGTTCGCCTGGAGCGCCTACTTCTATGTACGCCTGATCGAAACGCGCCGCCCGCGCGACGCCGTGTGGTTGGGACTGTTCGGATCATTGGCCATCGCCACCAAAGACGCCGTCGCCGGTGTATATCCGGGAATGGCTTTGGTTCTGCTGGGGATCGAGACGCATCGCATCCGCCGCGCGACGCTCAGGCGCCGGCCATTCGTACGAGACCTTGCGGACGCGCTGTTTCAATGGCGGTGGCTCCTGGGCGTAGCGGTGTTTGTCCTACCCTACTTGTTCATCAACGGCGTGTTCCATGACCCCGGTGCGTTCGTTCGGCGCATGAAGTACTGGCTCGACATCACACCGGGTACGATCCATGCACAACAACATCGGTACGCCAGCCAGTTTGCGCTGGCCGGTGCGACACTTCGCTACGCCGCCGGGGCGATCGGCTGGCCCCTGCTGGCGACGATGATCGCGTCGATCGGGTACGCCATCGTGCGCCACCGACGCCTCGCACTCATCGTCCTCGTTCCGTCACTGAGCTATTACGTCATCGTCATAGCGAATATCGACTTTGTTTATTCCCGTTTCCTGTTTCCACCTTTGGCGCTGCTCTCGCTACTTGTCGGTCTTGGTTTCGTTCATTATTTGCGCAACGGGCGCGGGCCATCATCACTTCGCGTCCTCGTGCTCGCAGCGGTGTGGATGCCTTCGATCGCGTATGCCGTCGCTATGGACGCCGAGATGCTTCATGACACACGTTATGAGGTCGAGGATTGGTTCGTGGAGACCGTTCCTCCCGGCGCCACGGTCGGAGCGTGTTCCAAACCGCAATACCTGCCGCGCCTCGCGGATCGCGGGTATACAACCTATAGCTTTACGATGAGTCGCCCTTCGTTTGATCGACCGCAACCCGAGTACCTCGTCTTGTCGAGCTACAACTACGAGGATTTCGACGCCGGGCAACAAGCGTGCATGAATGACCTGATCGATGGTCGTCTAGGCTATACCGTTGTGGCAACGTTTCGCGGTCGCCGGCTCGGCACCGCAAGACACTGGCTGGGTCTGGCTGGTTGGTTCGCACCGACGCCGGGTAAGATCAGCCCGACCATCATCGTACTGAAGCGCGATGAAGAGTGACGACGTGGCAAGACAGATGGAATATCGGCGCCGTTGGGTTGTGAACGTGCTAGTGCCGTTTCCAAGAAGGTTATTCGAGTTTCCGGGTGGGCAAGCAGCAGCTTGCCCGTGTTGTTCCGGGGGCAGTCACGGGCAAACAAGT
>CAZWWW010000399.1:0-3497 GCA_964637715.1 uncultured Phycisphaeraceae bacterium
CACTGCGTTTTCAAACGCTACAGGAACCGCAAAATGTAACCGCGTGAGGTATAATCGAGGAATTGCCGGTCGAATCGAATTCGGTGGACTGGGTCATCTCGAATTGCGTCATCAACCTGTCGCCCGACAAGCCGCGCGTGTTTGCGGAGATGGCGCGGGTACTCAAACCGGGCGGACGGGTTCGTGTGTCGGACCTGGTCGCCGCGGACCTGCCGCGCGCAGTGCGAGAGAACCGGCGCCTGTACGGCAGTTGCATCTCGGGTGCTATTAGTGAGCCCGACTATCTGGCCGGGCTCAAGACAGCCGGGCTGGTTGAGGTCGAAGTGCGCGAGCGAATTACCTATGACGTCGAACATCTTCGTGGTCTTGTGCTGTCGGAGGCGGACGTCGGGGGTGAGTTGGAGACGATGGTCGAATCGCTCACCGGCAAGGTGCACAGTGCGATTTTCGTCGCGCGCAAACCGGAGGCCTAAGCGAAGATTCTCACCCATCATGTTGCCGGTTCGTAGGGCGCGGGCACGGGTCTTGTGGCCGGGATGAGCCGCTTTGAAATCACAGGGGGTCGTTGCACGCGCTTACTACAAGCAGATCGCCGCGCTGACATTCCTGGGTAGCGGGGCACTACGGCGTTCCCTGTTTCTGCGTATCGCTTTCTTGGTTCGACGCACGAGTGCTTTGTCACACCTTGTTTTTTGGGTGGCATGGGCAAACTTGTTTGCCCGTAACTGCCCCCCGTACAACACGGGCAAGCTGCTGCTTGCCCATGCCACCCACAACAAACCTTAAGAATGAGCTGTGACGCGGCAGTACGCTCTTTCATTGTGTATCGCCGTAGTGGGTCGATGTACCGGATGAGACCGCGGTTCGACAGGTACTGGTGAAACAGATTGTGCTCTTATGGGCTTTGCGCCGTACCCTCCAGCGTTGACGAACGCGCGGGACCACTATTATTTCCCTGATTGGCGCTGCGACCATGCCCCTTGATACGCCGTGCCCACAGAGTCCAGGGAATCGCATCCGCCGGTTTGCCACCGACCTCGGCATAGGGGTAAATGAAATAGTTCAGCGGTTCTCCGTGTTGCGGCGGCTCCAGTATCAGATCGCGACCGGCGGTGAAGGCGATACGGTCGGCCGGTAGTTGCCCATAGTAATCGTCAAAGCGCTTGGACTTCCACGCTTCACTCGCGTCCATGGGCACCCAGCCGGACGCCCGGTCGTAGGCTTCCGCCCAGCAATGGTAGCCCTTGATCGGGGTCGTCTCAGCATCAGGCGGTATAGGAAAGCCGATCACAAACCGGGCGGGGATGCCCTCGCTGCGGCACATGCCGATGAGCACCGAGTGGAAATCGGTACAGTTTCCATATCTGGATTCGCACGCCCAGGAAGCATCACCCCGACCCCACCCCTCTCCGTCCTTGGCGTACTTCATGGTCCTGATGACGAAGTCATAGTAGGCGCGAATCCGCGCGGCGTCGGTGAACAGCCCCGCACCCGCCTGCTCAGCGTATTCCTTAATCCTGCCGGTCAGGGGTATCCGACGCTGGGTACCGAGGAAGCGCAGGGGGTCGGGTGTGACATCCGCTTTAGTTTTTTTATTCTGCACGCCGGTATAGGGCCATCGTTCCACTACCGCACGCAGGACCACGTCGCCGTCCGTTAAGTCTTGTTCGTTGAGTTCCAGATAGATAAAGCGATTCCCGTTCGCCCCCTTCGTCTGGCGGTATGACCAGGGCGACTCAATCTTCAGGGACAATACGCGCTGTGACGCGTCGTCAATCGGAATCGGCAGCCACACGTGAACAGGACCGGTTGTTGAGCCAACCCATTCACCCAGGTGAACGCGTTGTTCAAGTTCATAGCGCGCCGGTTGCGTCCAGGGATCAAAGTCGTCCCGATCCGCCGACCGAACCACGCCGGTCAGCGAGGCACACATCACCGAGGCAGCGTACGCCAACCTTATTACTCTTTTGGATTCGATCATGCTTCGTGATTCCTATCGCCTCGCCGTGCGGAGCTAATGCGGTTTCGGGCTTTTGGAGCGGAATCGCCCTGGTGTTTCCTGTTCCAAGGCGGGATCGACGGAGGGTTCGCTCGTTACTTCATCACTATCATGGCGTCTGCGCTGCTACATCCTCTGCTTATTTGTCTCGTCGCACCATGTCGCGACGCCCCAGATGGTACAATGATTCGACTGCTGCACAAAAACAGGGCGTTCGCCGACAGCCTCTGGTACAAACATATCATCGGCTTGCCGTCCACGAGTCCACAGGACAGACGCGCGGACAGCGCGTTCTTTCTCAATCAAAAGCCATTCGAGGTTCTCACCGGCCCCCGGTGTTTCTCTCCATCATCGCCAATAAGTCACAGTAGTTCAAGATTCGATTTCGCGACGACCCCGGTTTTCCAATTTGTCACGGAATCGTGTCATCTCGTCGATCCGCGCGGAACCCGTTCCGCATTACATCCTGAACACACTCACCCGCCGCTGCGGAAACGGCGCATTGAGTGAGACCTCAATGCCGAGCGCAAGGACCATGCGCGTATCCGCCGGGTCGATGATCCCGTCATCCCACAGGCGGGCTGTGCTGTAATAGGCACTGCTTTCCTGCTCATACTTGTCAAGCGTCGGTTGCTTGAACGCTTCCTCTTCTTCAGGAGACATAGGCGCTTTACCCTGTGCGGCGCGCTGGTCTTTCTTGACGGTCAGCAAGACATTGGCTGCCTGGTCCCCGCCCATGACCGAAATCCGCGCGTTAGGCCACATCCACAAAAACCGCGGTTGATACGCCCGACCGCACATGCCGTAATTGCCCGCACCGTACGAGCCGCCGATAATCACCGTAAACTTCGGGACCGCCGCGTTGGCAACCGCCGCCACAAGCTTGGCACCGTCCTTGGCGATCCCACCGGCTTCGTATTGCCTGCCGACCATGAACCCGGTGATGTTTTGCAGGAACACCAGCGGCACGCCGCGCTGGCTGCACATCTCCACGAAGTGCGTGCCTTTGAGCGCACTTTCGGAAAAGAGCACGCCGCTGTTGGCCAGGATGCCGACGGGATAGCCCCAGATGTGTGCGAACCCGCACACGAGCGTCGTTCCGTAGAGCGCCTTGAACTCGTGAAAGCGGCTGCCGTCGACGATGCGGGCGATGATTTCTCGTACGTCGTACGGTTTGCGGATGTCTTTGTTGATGATGCCGTAGATTTCGTGCGGGTCGTAACCGGGTTCCTCCGGCTCGACGGTGCGCAAATGGTGACCGGGCTTGTCATTGAGATGCGAGACGATATTACGCGTGATCGCCAGGGCGTCCTCATCGTTGATAGCGTAATGATCGGTTACGCCCGACTCACGACAATGCACCTCCGCCCCGCCCAGTTCTTCCGCCGATACCTCCTCACCGGTCGCAGCTTTGACAAGCGGCGGCCCCCCCAGAAAAATCGTCCCCTGCCTGCGCACGATCACATTCTCGTCACTCATAGCCGGTACGTACGCCCCC
>CAZWWW010000400.1:0-3495 GCA_964637715.1 uncultured Phycisphaeraceae bacterium
TACGTCGCGTGGGAGAACTTTTCCAATCCACGCAAAATCGAGGTGCGCCGCTCGGTCGATGGCGGGACGACCTTCGGTCCGGTTCGAACCGCAGCCGATCTGACCAACATCGGACACATCACGTCTTGCCAGCTTGCGGGTTGTGCCGGACGTCAGGTATTGGACGGCGACATCCGTGTTTCCGAATTCATCAGCAGCATGACCGTCAACGAGCGCACCGGCAACCTGCACCTGGTATTCGCCAACGACGGCGCAGGTGTCGACGAGAGCGACGTAATGCAGGTGCGCTGTTCGCCGATCGGAGTCAACGACGTCGGGTATTGTACCCCCCCACTTCGACTTAACGACGACACCACCCAAACGGACCAATGGCACCCGTACATCACCGCCTCACCAGCCGGACCCATGACGGTGTTCTGGTACGACCGGCGAAACGATCCGACGAACAACGACCTTATTGACGTATACAGGACCGTTTCTACCGACGACGGAATCACCTGGTCCCCCAATGAGCGGCTCACCGACGTGTCCTTCGGCGTACCGCCGTTGTGTCCCAACTTCGATACCGGTGCGCTGGGCGTTCCTGTGACCAATTGCTACATGGCCGAGTATAACCACGCGATCTCCGACAACGCGTTTTTTTACTACATCTGGGGCGACAACCGGAACCTGATCGACGACCGACCCGACCCCGACGTATTCTTCGAGCGTCAACCGATCCCGCCGCGCGACGAACGCGGGTCGCCCTCACAAAAGGGCAGCCTGCTCGTTTATTCCAAGATCGAAGTGAAGTGGAGCGGCGATGGATCGACCGTGTTGCAGGATACCTTTCTCGATCTGTCGAACGACTTCGCCGAACCGGTGTTCGTCCAGGGCTACTTCGTCAACGGCGATATGCCGCTCGAAGAACAGTGTGCTGCCCAACCGTGCGTCGGCGACAATCTGCTGCAGGCGTTCGAGCCGGGGTGGAACACAGCCGACTGCCGGTTCGAGCTCACCGCCAATCAGCCCCATTACTGGTCCGCAGCGGCGGGCAGTGACAAGTGTCAGTCTTTCACCGTATTGGACGACGATGGTCCCGGTCGGGCGGATCCTGAGACCAGCGGTGCCACCCGGGTGCTGCGCGGCTATGCCGTGTTCTACGCCGTCGGATTCAACCCCGATTCTCTGCTCGGCGAAGGCGGTGCGTGGGAGGAAATCCGCTGGAACCACCTCAAGGGTGACGCCGTGGTTGTCAACTACGCAGACGCCTCGGCCTGGGAATACAACGCGTGGTCGTTTCAGGCACGGGCGGCACAGCGCGGCGAGCGCTTGCCGACGCCAGGCGTCTTACAGCTCGACGGTATCGAATACGAGGCGCCCTACGATACGCTGCTTATGGACTTCTACGGGGCAGGGTCCAATGCACTTTCCGGCGCGAATGTGCCCGTTGCGGTGAATACGGATCTCACCGTCCACCCCGTCAGCGCCGATCTTCGCCAGGATGGTTGTGGACCGGTTATGACCAAGGTCGAAGCTGAAATCTGGAACGAGTTCGAGGCGAAGTTCTCCGGTACGCGGCGCTGCATCTGCTGTTGGGATCAAACCATGCTCAGCGATTGGGTGCGGTCTGCAGCGGTGCCCAATCACTTCATGCGCAACGCATTGCGCACGGACAAGGGCAAGGCGCGACTCGAGGGTGTGGCCAGTACCGAATGCGACTATTCAACCATCTGCGGGCTTGACGCACTCGATGTGTTGAGTCGTCCATTGTGCGAAGGCGCGACAGCGGGCGCCAACGGGTTCGGTCGACTGACGGCCCGGGATGCCGCGCTGCTCGGTCTCACGACCAAGTTCCTGACCTTCGGTAACGGGGCCAACACGCGACACGAAACGACGGGGCTCAACCTGACAGGAAGCGGTACGCAGTCCGCCGTCATTCATGTCGACGTACCGGTGGGACCTCCGGAAGCGCGCGACGGCTCGAAAGGCTCCGAGGATCGATCGTTCGGTCGCACGCGGTCGTGGAAGTAAGAGTCGGCTTCGAGCGAAGATTCCGTTCAGGATCAATCGGTTCGCACCGGGTGGATCGGTGGGCACGATCCGATCTCGCGCTCATGCCCCTCCTTGCCGCCGCTGGGTTTCAGAGCGCGTTCGAAGACGAGAACAACGTCAGACCGCGCGGAACGGACGTTTGGCACGCTCTGGGGGCCAGACCAGCATGCCGTTTTATCGTCCGATAAAAGTAGTTAGGTAAGCCCCTCCGGGGATGCGACATCCTCTCCAAGCGGGCGTGTTTGAGAACGGGCGTGCATCGGCGCGTTTTCTTGCTTGGCGAATCACCTGATTGACCGAATAATAAGATAGTATTCGCTGTCAAGGTGTATCGTTGCATCGTGTCGACCCGGCGGATGGAACAATGGTTCGACGGCTCGACCCTCACACGTAAACAGAGCGCCTTCGAGAGGGGCTTGGTCGTGATCCGGCGCGTACACAATGATCCTGGAATGGAGGAAGCAGGCATGAGGCGGTGGTCGCGAACGCTGGGAATCGTCGGGTTGGGCGCAGTTGTGGTTTTGACGGTCGGTCCTGCTTCAGGATTCGTCCTGACCAACGGTCGACCTTCAGAGAACGTGTCGGGTGCGGGTGCGCGGTCGCCGGGTGTGATGGTCGGCGCAGGCGTTGGTCGCCACGGCGCGCGGCTTGATGATTTTTCGAGTATTAACGATATCACTCAAGCGACAGAACCACCGGGGTTCACCGATACGTTTCTCCCGCAGTGGATCGATACGATCTTTACCGAGCTAAACAACGATCTAAACCTGCTTATCAACGCGCTCTTTCTTCGCGCCGGCCAGACGCCGCCCGCGCTCAGCCAACTGGCCAACAGCGTACCGGCCACCCCCGCCGCGCGCAAGCCCATCCGCCCTTCGCTGACCAGGCGCTCGCTGGATCGGCTGGATCGAAACCTGAACAAGGCACGCCGCTGACAGACAAGAACGGTGGTTTTGACGGTAATCCTTTGCCACACCCAAGAGTTCGGGTTACCCAACCTCCTTTGAATCAGCGGTTTTCAATCGCCGCAATTTTTTGATGCGGGCGTCGGGCGTCTACACTTCCATTCGATCCACCGGCAGCGATGGTTGCCGTACCACCGAACACCTACCGGCAACCCGAACCTCCAACGTGGTACGCGACAGTCTCGATAGGTGGGAACCGGAATGTAGAGGCCGCGGGCGCCAAGCGATCTGTTGAATCACGTTGTAGGACTTTGTTCCGCGCTTATGTATTCGTGTCGTTCCTCGCTTCATCAGACGCGGCAACAGGCCCGAAACCTACCTTCCGAGACTTCGACCAAGCGGCGTCCGTATAGAGCAAGCTCTCTTTTTGTGTAGCGGTCGAATCACTGTTTCATCCGGTAATACGACTCGATTCGGCGATACACAATATCTGAAAACGCTCTAATACTACTACGCCAAGAAGGCTCAAGATAACTTAGGCCGCCAGCCGAGGGAA
>CAZWWW010000401.1:0-3484 GCA_964637715.1 uncultured Phycisphaeraceae bacterium
AAAGAACGACCTGCCCTACGTTTTGTACGATCGCCGATCTTGCCACGAACTCGCAATCGGTTGACCTCCTCCGTGCTGTTTTTTCCGTTCGTGTTTCGGAAGCCTTATGGACTTTACACCCGCCATTCCTCACGCCACCAGCGGGCGAAGTCCAAGGCGGCGTAGGTCAGGATGACCTGTGCCCCCGCGCGGGCTACGGATGTAAGACACTCTGTCATGCACCGGCGTTCATCAAGCCAGCCGTTTTGGGCTGCCGCTTTGACCATGGCATATTCGCCGCTGACATGATACGCCGCAATCGGCAGGCTGGTCCGCGCGCGCAACCGCGCGATCACATCAAGATAAGGCAGCGCCGGTTTGACCATGAGCATGTCCGCACCCTCAGCCTCGTCTAGGGCCGCTTCGAGCTCGGCCTCTCGCACGTTGGCCGGGTTCATCTGATAGGTCTTTTTGTCCGGCGGAACGCCGGGCGCATCGACCGGCGCCGAATCGAGCGCCTCACGAAAGGGGCCATAGAACGCCGAGGCGTACTTAGCGGTGTAGCTCAGAATGGCGGTATCAGTATAGCCTTGTCCATCGAGTGCCCGGCGGATGGCACCGACGCGCCCGTCCATCATGTCCGACGGTGCGACGATGTCCGCGCCCGCCTCAGCGTGAACCACAGCCATCTTCGCCAAAACCTCGACCGTCTCGTCGTTCAAGACAACGCCATCTTTGACCAACCCGTCGTGTCCCAGATTGGAATAGGGATCGAGCGCGATATCGGTAATGATACACGCTTCGGGACATTGCTCTTTGATCGCCCGTACCGCGCGACAAAGAAGATTGTCCGGGTTGGTTGACTCCTTGGCGTCAGGTGTCTTGAGCTTCGGATCGATCGCCGGAAAGAGCGCGAACGCCCGCACGCCCAGCTCGATAGCCTGATGACATTCTGAAATGGTCCGATCGATCGACAGGCGCGACCGACCCGGCATCGCGTCAATCGGCTCGACCGTGTCTTTCCCGTCGATCACGAATTGCGGCAGCACGAGCCGATCGGGTGTCAACGTGGTTTCGGTAACGAGCCGTCGGATGGCGTCGCTTCGGCGCAACTGGCGGGGTCGTCGCAAAGATGGTTTTGATGAGTGTGATTCGGATGAGTGCAGCATGGTTCGTGGTTCCTCATTGACTCCGGCGATCGCGCCGTCCTATAATGACCACACGATACCGCCGCGCGTCACGGCGGTCACGCCCATAACCCGCAAGGGGGAGACGCACCATGCTTCGCGTATTCGTCGTCACGTCCGCCGCAGGGCTTGTGTTCGCGCCTGCCGTTTCCGCCGCCACTGTTTCCTTCGACCCGCCGGAAGTGACGATCAACGTCAGCGCCCAACCTGCGATTATCGATTTCGATGTGATTCTATTGCCGACTCAAGAGAACGAGAGCATCGATAACTTCAATCTCGTTATCGGTTCGGATTCCTTGACCATAGCCAGTTGGGAGTTTGATCCGGCAGCGAATACGGACGTGATTTGTGACTTTGGGCCCTGCGTTCGGGAAACCGGAATCTACGAATCGGATTTGTTGGTCGGAACTTTCATCACTCGCATTCTTGTGTTGCCCCAGCGCGTAGGGACGCTAACCGTTTTGGTTGATGGACTTAGTCCGGGCGATTATGAGTTCGGTATCGATACGGCTCGCGACGGGTTCAGCAACGTCGGGTCTTCGGATGTCCACGCCATGGCCACCGTTCGTGTCATCCCCGAACCGGCGACGGTTGTGTTTCTGGCGTTTGGATTGGGCGTGTGGGTTTTGTCGTTACGAACGCGGTCGCGCCGAACAGTTGGTTGACCGTTAGCAGGTTTTCCTCAACACGCGTTCAATCGACCTTCGGATGGGCTCGCGCCGAGCGGTAAAGCGTCGCGATCGACGGATGCAGGCGATCCATGCAGAGTCCGCGTCTTCGCGCTTTCGTGATCCGGCAGACCGACGCTGACCATGCCGCGCGGTTGTCCGGGTGTCAGCGTTATCCAAACCGATTTGTAGGCCGGGGTGCGCGATTCGGGATCGGCGGTGGTCGGTACGAGTGTGTTCGCTTCGGGAAAATACATGGCCGTGCTGCCTGCGCGGATGTCGAACTCACGCACCAATATGCCGCGCATGGCACCGGTTTCGCTTCGCACCGTCACCCGTTGGTCGATCCGGAGACCGAGTCGCTCGATGTCGTCCAGGCTCATAAGAATGACGTCGCGGCGATCCTGATGGCGATAGATGTCCTCTTGCTCATAGACAACCGTGTTGAACTGACCCTCGCTGCGGATGGTCATCAGACGAAGTCGTGCGTCGAATGCGCCCGTCCGCGCACTGGCGCTGGCTATCCCGGTTGACGCCGAGCCGCAGGCTTCAGCCTGCGCGATACTTACAGATTCCTTATCGATTGGCAGCTCGTTGCTGGGAATCTCCACGACGTGAAACTTAGCCCGTCCGGTGGGGGTGTTGAATCGCGGCGTATGAAACGTTCGCCCGCCGATTTGAAACTCGCGCCGCGTATCGTCGATCTGTGCGATCGATTCATACCCCGGTACGACCGCACCGATCATCGATCTGATGTTTTTGTTTACTTCGAGCGACCGCCAATCGATAGGCCCGTCGTCGCCGAGGACGCCGCGCGCCAGATGCGCGATCAGCGCCACCTCGCTCATCGGTCCTTCGTGGCGTCGCGATCCCCCGTCGCTCATCCGAACATAATTGAACATAGATTCCTGAGTCGTCGGCTGTGGTTCTTCATCCCGCACCAGTGCCGGTAAGATAAGCGTTTCCGTTGCGCGGCCTCGCACGTGACCTGTATTGAGTGTCGTGCTGATGTAGCAAAGCCAGTCGAGTCGAGCAAGGGCGTCGGCGGCGAGGCGGGTGTCGGGCGAGGCGCCGAAAAAGTTCCCACCCAGACACCAGCCTTGTCGAAGTCGACCCGCGTGAGCGGCTTGGAGGCACGACAGCGAATCAAGCCCCGGTGTTGTGGGCAACGTAACTCCGTAGTGTTGTTCGATTCGATCGAAGATAGCCTGCTTGAGCTTCGGCGTGACCCCCACCGAACCGATGCCCTGCACGTTGCTGTGTCCGCGAATGGGAAGAAGCCCCGCGCCGGGTCGACCCACCATACCGCGCAGCAGCGCGAGGTTGACGATAGATCGCACGTTGTCCGTCCCGTGAAGATGGTGGGTGATACCCATGGTCCAGGAAAAGACGGTACGCTCCGACTCCGCATAAAGACGGGCCAGGCGGTCGATGGTCGCGCGGTCGACGCCCGAGTGACATTCGATGGCATCCCACGTCAGCGTGCGCAGGTGCGCCAGGCAGGCCTGCGCATCCTCCGTACATTGATCCAAAAAGCCGGCGTGGGTCGCCCCGAGCTCGTCGATGCGCTTGCCGATCCCGCTCAGCAGGGCGATGTCGCCGCCGATGTGCGGTTGCACGTATTCGCTCGCGATCGGCGAACCGAACAGC
>CAZWWW010000402.1:0-3463 GCA_964637715.1 uncultured Phycisphaeraceae bacterium
CAGTGGGTGGCAACGCGGTAGCACCGGGCGACACAGTTGTGCGCGGGATTTTGAGTAATGTCGGGCCGGTGCCCGTAATCCTGAACGCCACGGCGACGAACAAAACCTACCGTCTCGCACCCGGTGAAACGGCCGTAATCGCCGCGCGGATGAGTTGTTCCGTGGCATGCCGGGACAGTGCCTTCGCGTGCTGTAACGCCTTCGACGACTGGACGGTTGAATGTCGTTGTAGACACGACGGCGATGATATCGAGTGTCAGTCGGGCGGTATCGGTGCAACGGGTTGCGGCGTTACGGGCGACTGAGGGGTCGGGTTGCTCGTCGGATGATGGGTCGCTTCACAATTCCCTGGGGTCAATCGGACTGGTTTACTACTTCAAAAAAGCGAGCGCTTCATCCGTCTCGCCGTCCATGGCTACGGTCAGCGTTCGTCCCCCGGCAGCCGACGGGAGGTGGACCACGCGGATGATGTGCTCATACTCGGCATCGTTCGGAAGCAATCTGGCCAGCATGTTCTCTGATTGCAGCAACAACGATTCATTGAATCGGTTCCGCGGTTCTTCGGGATAGAGCGGGAGGTAATGTATGTTGCTCTCCACGAGGTCCTGAAAAAAGTGCGTGCCGAAAGAGACTTCGGGCGAGAATCCGTAGCGCGGTCTGGCGACCTCTATCAACATACGGCACCGGTTGATGTCCGCGAAACGAACCGGTACGCCAAGGATCATGTCGTTGCTGCCCCAGCGCCCCGGGCCGATGAGAATAAATGTTCGCGCGTCCAGTTTGTGGTTCAACCGTCCGATCGTCCGGGCTACCGCGACCCGTCCCGCACGCGTATCCATTTGGCCGTATTGTTCCGGGTCCACGTATACGATGTATTCAATGCCCTCAATCAACCCGCTACGCACGTATTTGTGCGCTTCGAACACGACGGCTTCGTCTGCAACGTGGCGCGGTATGCGCACCGGTCCGGCATCAAGCGCCTGAGACTGGGTTCGACATTGAAGGATGTACAGCTTTTCGCCGTCGGAGGCGAACTCGACGTCGACGGGCACGCCGTAGACCTGTTCAAGCCGATTCAAGATGTGGTGAATGCGCTCGACGAAGGGGGTGCTGCGGATGAGCTTGTCAAACGTGAGGCACAGGTCGGCGGGATCGGCGTCGATCATGGAGGTCGTCGGCGAATACAAACCCCCGTCGCGGTAGACCGACACGAGCTTATCCAGCATGGGGAAGTCGGTTCCCTGAGCGAGCAGATTCTTTAGCTGGACCTGTGTCAATCGGTTCCGTTCGAGATCAATCACATCGACGGTTTTCTGGGCCGCCCGGACGATTTCCTGGGCAGTCGATTCCGGGCGGATGGTGGGCGCGCTCAACGCAACCATCCGAGGATAGTCCGCGCCGCTGCGATCCACCGCGCGCGTACCTAGCCCCATGACCAGCCGCAACAGTCCGTCTTCTCGCTTGATGCGCGGTGCCCAACGATATTCATTCCGCGAAAACGCCACGCCCGCAATAACCGGGAGGAAAAACGTGCCGTGCCGCACACCGACCACTTTTTGTATCAGCACGGCCATCCCCTCGACGTAGTCGATCAGGTTGTGCTCGCGGCGATAGAGGATCGGGTCCGGGGCGAGGATGGAGGCGTATACCTCGGCGATGCCGCCCAGCAACGAGCGAAGGCGCTGTTCGAGCGGCCCCTGGTTGGCCAGGAAATAGCTGGCGTACTTGCCGCAAAACGCGGTTCCGAAGCGGTCCTCCAACAGGCTTGACGACCTCACGATGAGCGGGTGGTTGCCTATCTCCTCGAGGACGCGCCGCAGCTCCTGGGTGATCTTGATCGGAAAGTCCCCGTTGCGGAACACGCCCCGGATCAACGGATATTCGCGACTGACGTCGTCGATGGACTTGTATTTCTGGCTCTGGTATTCGTCCAAGCGGTTCAGGCGGAGAAAATCCTCGACCACGTCGCTCCGTAGATACCAGGAATCGGGTACGGCGATCGGGAGAAACGGATGATCTTCCTCCTCGTCCTGCGCGAGGACGGAATGGGCCAGCATCATACCGCCCGCTTTGCCGCCGATACGACCCATCCCCGTGTCGCTACCGATGGTGCGTCGCGTGACGGTGTCGAAATCTCGAATACGCAGATGGTTTTTGGCGACACCGATGAACTCAAGCTGATCACTTACGAGGTGGCGGACCAGCGCGACCCGCGTGCCCAACACCTCCGAAGGGGCGAGAACCTTTTCACCGAGAGGGATCTGGCAAAACCGCTGAATCTTGTCGGCCAATTCGCGAAACGTCACATTCGCCCGGGCGGCGACCGCTTCCAGACTCAGCACTTCTTCACGCTTCAACGCCAGATTGACCAGGTCGTCAATGTCGGCCACGGTGAACTCTCGACCGACGTACTCGCGCGTAATCTGCTCGATCTGTTGACGTTCGCGCTCATCGAGACGGGGCCGCTGGGCCTGATTGGCGTCGTTATCGTCGATCGCCATGGCCTCTTGACCCATGCGACGGCGAAGCTCGTCCTGAATCTCGTCGACTGTTACGACGCCGCGACGATGCAGCTCCATCATCAGTTCGCGGTAAATCCGCTCGGTCAAATTGGGGCGGAAGCGCAGGTGGTCGTCGAGTCGTTCGAGTACCGGGGCGCTGTCGTCAGCCACTTCAACCATGCGCTGCCTTCCGTTGTGTAGGGTTACTGGTGGTGCAGAACCGGTCATTCTGTCGATTCTTCACCCAAACCGCAAGCACCGGATCAACGGGTACGTGAAAGGATCGGCGACGGTAAAGAATGGTAGGGCAGGTCGTTCTTTCGCCTCAAGGCGGACGGTTGACCTGCCATGGTTCAGGCAGGTGAACCCCCCGACATAGTCGGGCGAACCACCTGCCGTACGTTGAGGCCGCCTCAAGTGTCATGCACCCCGGATCTGTCGATTCTTCACCCAAACCGCGAGCACCGGATCACCTGTCGCCCCGGAGCGCAGGCGTTGGGTTTGAGGCATGGGGCATGAGGCATGGGGATAGGAGCGATCGCGCTTATAATGATTTGGGTGTTGGCACGCGCGACGCCGCCGAACGGCGCTAGGATTGAGCAGAGATCATGAGTCAAGGCATCAGGACCGCTACGAGCCCCCCGGCGACCGGTCGGCTAGACGCCGGTTGTTCGTTGCCGGTATTGCCTACGCCGCCTCGTGCTCGCGTCCGTCGCTCACGCATGAGCCGGTGGCGCGCGGGGGCTTTGATTATGGTCCACGTGCTTGTGGGCATTCATATTCTCCACTGGGTCTACGCGGGTCGAACCCTGTCGCCGATCGAACCTTCTGAGGCGATGTATACGCTCAATGACGGTGCGCTGAACGCGGGGTTTCTCTTTTTTGCCCTGGCCCTATTGATGACGGCTATCTTCGGGCGGTTCATCTGTGGATGGGGTTGTCACCTGATCGCCTACCAGGAT
>CAZWWW010000403.1:0-3412 GCA_964637715.1 uncultured Phycisphaeraceae bacterium
GTATGCGCACATGCTGACCAGCAGCGCGTTCATGGCTGTTCTGTTTTTCGGTGGGTGGCATTTCCCGTGGTTTTCCTGGACACAACCGGAGGCGACGGCGTGGTACGCGGTGATCGCCAAGATGGTAGTCATCTCAGTAAAGATCGCTGGGTTCATCTTTGTGATGATGTGGATTCGCTGGACCCTGCCGCGGTTTCGATTCGATCAACTCATGCGCCTGGCGTGGAAGGGATTGATCCCGATCACGCTGGGGTTGTTCGTGCTGACGGTCGGACTGGTGTATGTGGGTGAGCAACGATCACCGGGATGGGCGCTGGGCGGCAACGCGGTCATATTGGCCATTGTGCTGGCGTACGTCGGTGCGTCCCGTACGCCGGTAACGGGTCGGCAGGAGAACCTTCCCGTCGTTGAACCGACCCATCCCCGGGTTGTGGCCGGTTCGGTTGAGGTGCCCGCATGATTCGTAACGAAGATATTATCGAACTGGACGATCCGCAGCTCAACGCAGCAGAGCGATTGTACCTTCCGCAGATCGTGGGCGGTATGGTGACCACACTGCGTCACATGGGAAAGAGCCTGCTCGACCGCCCGCTTACGGTGCAGTACCCCGAAGAGAAGCGGTCGCTGCGCGTTGAAAACTACCGGGGGGTGCATCGGCTGAACAAGGACACGAACGACCGCGTGGCGTGTGTCGCCTGTTTCATGTGCTCGACCGCGTGCCCGGCGCACTGTATCCACATCGAGGCGGGCGAGTCGCCGTGGGAGGATCGTGAAAAATACCCCGTCAAGTTCGACATCGACGAGCTGCGCTGCATCTATTGCGGCATGTGCGAGGAGGCGTGCCCGGTCGATGCCATCGAATTGACCCCGCAGTACGATCTCGTGGGGCGCACGCGCGAGGAGATGATTCTCGGCAAGGACGAGCTGTTGAGCATCTTCGACGAAACCAACAAGCAAAAGCCGCGCAAGAATCCGCACATCACGGGTTATGAGTACACCGGAGCGCGCGGGCCCGATTCGGGCGATGAGGCTCGATTGGAGCACCAACCCGCGGCGCAAGATACGGAGGACGTTCCGGCGTGAACCCCGTAACCGCTTATCTTCTGTACGCCGTGGTTGCCGTCGGCGGTGTTGCGCTGGTTCTTCTTCTACCGCGCGGGCGCGGAACGACTTCGCTGGCGGGCGGAGTACTCGGTATGGCGACCCTGGCGTTGCTCATGGTGCTGTTGATGACGCGGTTCGCGTCTGAGGGCGGCGTCTCGGGTTTTTTCTATCTGTTTTCATTCATTGCGATCGCATCGGCGGCACGCGTCATTACCCATCGTCAGCCGGTATACAGTGCATTGTATTTCGTGGTCACGGTGCTCGCGGTGGCGGCGCTAATGGTGCTGCAGCGGGCTGAGTTCCTGGCTATCGCGCTGGTCATCATTTACGCCGGGGCGATTCTCGTGACCTATCTGTTTGTCATTATGCTCGCTCAATCGCCGGGTTCGCCGGTCTACGACCACCGGTCCCGTGAGCCGTTGATTACGGTGTTCGCGTGCTTTTTGCTTATGGCGGCCATCATGGGCAAGGTGGGTGCATGGAGCGGTGCAAACGGGTTCGCGGCGAAGGTTCCGCCGGGATCCGGTGTGACGGCGCGTCTTATCAGCGACGATGAGCATCTTTCGCAGGCACCCAATGAAGCGCCGCCGTCGGGCAACACGATCGCGGTCGGCTGGGCGATCATGACGAGATTCGTCGTCGCCTTGGAGCTGGCGGCGGTATTGCTGCTCGTCTCGATGGTGGGTGCGATAGCCATGTCGCGGCGGAAGGTCCGGCGAGAGGTGCCGGATGTACTAGCCAGACCGTTGGGGCAGGTCGGTAAGGAGGTCGAGCCGTTCTGATGCCGGGGACGATCGAATACATTATGGTCGGCGCGGTGCTGTTCACGCTGGGCGTGGTCGGGTTTTTGTCACGCCGGAATCTGATCGTGATCTTCCTTTCGACGGAGATCATGTTTCAGGGTGTGGTGATTAACGCGGTGGCCTTTGCTCGCTATCACGAGAACCTCGACGGTCAGGCCTTTGCGTTGTTCCTGTTGGTTATCGCCGCCGTGGAAGCGGGGCTGGCGCTGGGCATGGTGATGTTGTTGTATCGACATAAGGCGACGCTCGACGTGCAAGCGTGGTCGAGTATGCACGGGTAGTGTAGCGTCACCGCTTGTTTTTAGGGTTTGTTGTGTGTGGCATGGGCAAACTTGTTTGCCCGTGACTGCCGCCCGGAACAACACGGGCAAGCTGCTGCTTGCCCATGCCATCCCAAAAACAAGGTGTGACAAAGCAGTAGCCGCCGAAACGCATGAACACTGAAACACTCAAACTATTAGGGATCATTATCCTGCTGGCCCCGCTGGCGGGCGCGGTGGTGTGCGGCGCGCTGGGTCCGAAGGTGTTGCGCGGGCGGACGCATTGGGTGACGATCCTTGGTGTGGGTGGCGCGCTGGCTGCGGCGATCGCGCTGTTCATGCAGGTGCGCGGGGCGAGCGGCGACCCGACCGCACACATCACGCTCTACGAATGGATCGCCATCGGAACGCACCGCTGGTTCAACGTCGAGTTACTGATCGACCCGCTGACGGCCATCATGCTGGTCACGGTGACGGGTGTCGCCCTGCTCGTGGTCATCTATTCGCGCGACTACATGCGCGACCATGGCCAACCGGAACGGGGGTACGAGCGGTTCTTCGCCTTTCTCGGCCTCTTTGTGTTTTCCATGTGCGCTCTGGTGCTCGGGGGAAACTTCCTGCTGCTGTATCTTGGCTGGGAGGCGGTCGGACTGTGCAGCTATTTGCTGATCGGGTTCTATTACCAGAAGCCGTCCGCGGCGGCGGCGGCTAAGAAGGCGTTCCTGGTCAACCGGGTCGGCGACTTCGGCTTCGGACTCGGCATCCTGCTGATCTATTTGACCTTCGGTTCGCTCGATTACGGTACGGTCTTCGACATGGTACGCGAGGGCGTTACGCGCTCAGGCGGTGTACTCGAAACCGGGCGCATCACCACCATCGCGTTGCTTCTCTTTTGCGGGGCCTGCGGCAAGAGCGCCCAACTGCCGCTTCATGTGTGGTTGCCCGACGCGATGGAAGGTCCGTCGCCCGTCTCGGCGCTCATTCATGCAGCCACGATGGTCACCGCGGGCATCTATATGATTGCTCGATGTGGGGCGATTTTTTCCGCATCCGCAACAGCCATGACGGTTGTGGCTGTCGTCGGGGCGGTTACGGCGTTGTTCGCGGCGACCATCGCCTTGGTTCAAACCGACATGAAGCGAATCTTGGCCTATTCCACCATTAGCCAGCTTGGCTACATGGTGCTCGGGGCGGGCGTTTATGCAGCCGACTCGGCCGTGTTCCATTTGTTCACCCATGCGTTCT
>CAZWWW010000404.1:0-3396 GCA_964637715.1 uncultured Phycisphaeraceae bacterium
GATTCTCCGGATGAAACGGTGATTCGACCGCTACACAATAAAAGAGCTTGCTCTAAGGGCGGATAACCGCTGCATCGGACGCGCGCACCGCGCTGCAATGGCTGTGACGGGGTTCGGTCTGCGATCGACTCTTCCACACCCGCCGCCATCGTTTTTTCGGACCCCCTCATCCTCGTGCGCTCACCGATGTCCCCGTCAATCCACGAATCGTATAGTTCTTTGTGGGTGGAGCGCCGCCGTCGCCGAGGACCGCGGGGGCGTCGACGTCTCGGTGCATCACGCCCGAGGACGTCGGTCGACCGCCGCATACGGTGTGTCCGCCCATCTGAAACTGCGATCACCGGACAGCGGTCGAACCCGTATGACAGGTCGTGAATTAGGATCTTGTCGCGCCGCCACACGGCGGAACGACAGATTACAGCATATTCGGTTTCGTGTATCGCCGTATCGAGTCGATCCCGCGGTTGACACGGCGGTCCGACCGCCAAACAAAAAGAGAGCTTGCTCTAGACGATAGCGACAAACACGGTCATGACGGAGCCCGATCCATCCAAACGTGTGCTGACCACCGGCGAGGTGGCCAAGTTGTGCTGTGTCGCGCCGCGCACCGTGTCCAAGTGGTTCGACTCGGGGAAGCTGCGGGGCTATCGCATTCCCGGCGGCAAGGATCGCCGTATACCCCTCAATCAACTCATTTCCTTTATGCGCGCGCACGGCATACCGCTGAACGGGCTGAACGACGACAAACGTCGGGTGGTGTTGCTGGCTGACGACCGGTCGTTCGCCGACGCGTTGGAAACGGGACTGCGGCAGCGTGGCGGGTACGAAGTCCTGGTGGCGGATTCGGCGTTCGAGGCGGGTGCGTTGGTTCACGCGCACCGACCACGGGTATTGATCGTGGACGTAGCCCGTGCTGATGTTCAACCGCGCGACATTCGTCGTTATCTTCGCGCAACGCCCGCGCTGCGCGATCTACGTGTCATCGGCATGGGACGAGCTCTGACCCACCACAACGGCCAAGCGCTGCTTCAGGCGGGATTGGACGGATTCGTTTCCAAACCTTTTGACATCCACGCCCTCGTCGACCTGATCCACGGAACCCCATCCAGCCCAATTGCCAGCAGCGCCGTGTAGAGCATTCCCCGTTTATCCGTTCCGAGCCGCGGGCTTTAAGCCCGCGCGATCTTCCTGGTCTCGAGGCCTGTTCGGGTGTCCAAGAACCGGCACATGAAAACGATAGCGGTATCTATCACACCCCTCAACTAAAATGATCTAGAGCAAGCTCTCTTTTTGTGTAGCGGTCGGATCACCGTTTTTTCCGGCGAATCGACTCGATACGGCGATACACAATAACGGACGATGATCTAACGCAAGTTCTGTCCGAGTGTAGCATCTAATCTCTATGGCCACCCGGGAATGCTTGGTGGTTCGCCGTTCCACGCCGATCGTCCCCGTTCGCCCGGTCACTCCGTTCATTACGCAGCGAAGCTACGGACCGCGAAACTCGCACCGGCCTGTACAGGTCTCCGCGACGTTGATTTGGCCTAGCTCAGGTAGGGTTGGTTTGAGACGCGTCCATAGCCATACGGCGATCTGTTCGGCGGTCGGGTTGGACAGCCCCTCTATGTCGTTGAGGTAATAGTGGTCGAGCTGATCGATCAACGGTTGGACCGCCCGCTTGATATCCGCAAAGTCGATCAACCATCCGGTCTTCGCGTCGATCGCCCCTTCGCAGACGACCTCAACACGGAAGCTGTGTCCGTGGAGCCGTCCGCACTTGTGCCCCTCCGGTACATGCGGCAACCGATGGGCTGCCTCAAATGTGAAGTCTCGAACCAGCCGGACCGCATGCGCCGGCGGATTCGCATCCCCTCCTGCGGACGTAGGCCCGTCTTTTATCTCACCCATCTCCGATTCCCGTGTTATGCGATGATTCCCAGCTCCGCGTGGGCGCGTATGGATCTTGACGCTGCGGGAACAGCCTCGCACGCGACCGTACCGCTTGTTTGGTCGAGCCGAGCGAGGGCTGATCGATCGTACCATTCGATCCCGGTTTGCACCCGAGTATTCATAGCGGTTCGCCGGGGACTATTGTCTAGGTGCTGATGGTAGCGACCCGGTCGCCGACCTGCTGCGGTGCTGCCGGGCGCGCGCTGCCAATTTGAACAAATACGTCCTCGTATTGGCGCGCAAGATACTCATCCGGTGCCCCACCGTGAAGGTGCGCCCAGGGAAACACCTCGCTTACACTTCGCTCGCGATGCGCGTACCACGCCGGGTCGACCCCGCACGCCTGAAATGACCGGTCCCACAAAGCGGCGTCGAACCGCTCATCCCAACCGTCGAAACGAGCACCCGATTCATAGGCATGTTGGATCACCGGCGCTAACCGACGATCCCCCCGGGCGAACACAGCCTCCAGAATCGATCGCTCCACCGAATGCGTCTTGATCTTCACGGGTGTACGGCGTTTCTTAGGACGAAACACCTGTGCCCCTCGTGGCTGCATACCGTGGGATCGGTTCGGGCCCGAATCGTATAGCAAATGCGCCAGGCGTCGTCGCGCCTCGTGGAAATACTCGGCTCTGGGCTGGGCGGCCCACTGAAACGGGGTGTACGGTTTCGGCACCAACCAGCCGACGGACGCGTTGACGTGCGCCGGTCCTTTGCCGAATTCGCGACGCGCCTCGCTCACCTGTTTTGATAGAGAGACGATACCGTCTATGTCCTCGGGGCGCTCGCCCGGAAAACCACACATGTAATAGAGCTTGATGGACCGCCACCCGGCTTTGTAGGCTTCTCGAACGCCGTCGAGCAGATTGCCGTCGCTGACCAGTTTGCGAATGGCCGCACGCATGTCGTCGTTCGCCGCTTCGACGGCCATCGTCAGCCCGCCCTTGCGCACCGAGTTGACCAGCCACGGGATGTTCTGCAACATTTTGTCGACGCGCAGAGACGGCACGGAGATGTTTACCCGGCGCGAGGCGAATTGTTGATTGGCTCGTTCCGCCAGCTCGCGCAGGTCCGGGTAGTCGGCGGTGGACAAAGAAAGCAGGCCGAACTCGTCCATGCCGGTGGCTGCGTACATCTCCTCCGCCATCGTTAGGATTCGATCGACGCTCCGCGTACGCAGCGGGCGTTTCGTATATCCGGCGTGGCAAAAACGGCAGCGCTGGGGGCAACCGCGCATGATCTCAATGGCAAATCGATCATGGACCACCTCGACGTGGGGAACCAGCGGTCGAACCGGAAAGGGGGCGGCGTCGAAGTCTTGAGTCTGACACCGTTCTATGTGTGATCGTATGCCGCCGCCTTTCGGCGTAATCGCCCTGACCGTGCCGTCGGATTGGCACGATACACCGGACAGCGAGGGGCCATCCGCCCCCCCCAAACCCC
>CAZWWW010000405.1:0-3391 GCA_964637715.1 uncultured Phycisphaeraceae bacterium
CAGCCGCGCAAGTATCGACGAGTTTGTACGCTGGTCCGAAACCGTGCGTCGATGTCAGCGCTGCGATGTCGTCGACGCGCCCGCTGAGCGCCGCAGCGATTTGGACATCGCTGTATCCGCAGCGCTTAAGCGACGCCAGTCTATTCTTTGCGCCCACATCATTCTCGTGCCGCAATGAATCGCATTCCGTTGGAGACGGTTCAGTTGAAACCAACGCCTCAAGCTGATCGAGAAACCAGGGATCGATCCGCGTCAAAGCCTGTATTCGTTCGACGCTCCAACCCATCTTCAGCGCATAGCGGATGTAGTAGAGTCTACCCTGACAGGGGCGCGTCAGCTTGTCGCGGAGCACCTCATCCGGAATGGGCCAAGCGTCGGCGTGCGATTCTTTGGTATCGGACGGAGCTTCCGTTGCGGTCGTGCCTCCGAGCACAGATGGCTGGGAAGGTCCAAGAGCGCTTGCGTCACGATCTGTTCGACGCCGATTCGCCATCGCGTATTTACCAAGCCACGCATCGTTCGTGTCGAGCCCGAGGCCGAATCGCTTGATTTCCATCGATCGGATGCATTTCTGGAGCGCCTCTTTGAACGTACGCCCGATGGCCATTCCCTCGCCGACGGATTTCATTACCGTCGTTAACGTTTCGTCGCAGTCGGGAAACTTCTCGAACGTCCACCGGGGCATCTTGACGACCACGTAATCCAGCGTCGGCTCGAAACTGGCCGGCGTGCTACCGGTGATGTCATTGCCCAACTCATCCAGCGTGTAACCCACCGCAAGCTTGGCGGCGATGCGCGCGATGGGATACCCGGTCGCTTTGCTCGCCAGCGCGGATGAACGAGAGACGCGCGGGTTCATTTCGATCACCACCTGCCGACCGGTGCGGGGGTCCACCGCGAACTGAATGTTGCAACCGCCCGTGTCCACGCCGATCGCCCGCATCACGGCGATCGCGCTGTCGCGCATCGTCTGATACTCGCTGTCAGACAGCGTTTGCGCCGGGGCGACGGTGATGGAATCGCCGGTGTGCACGCCCATGGGGTCGATGTTCTCGATCGAGCAAATGACCACGGCGTTGTCCGCCCGGTCACGCATGAGCTCGAGCTCAAACTCCTTCCAACCGAACAGATCCTCCTCGATAAGAATCTCACCGACGCGCGAGGCCTTGAGTCCGCGCCGCGCTATGCGCTCAAATTGCTCGGGCGTGCGGGCGAATCCACCGCCTTCCCCGCCCAGTGTATAAGCGGGGCGGATACAACAAGGTAAACCGATCCGTTCCAGCACGCGCCGTGCGGCGTCCCAACTGCGTGCCGTATCCGATCTTGGTACGTCGAGACCGATGTCGAGCATCGCCTGCTTGAACGCGCTTCGATCTTCGGCCTTGTGGATCGCTTCGTGCGTAGCCCCGATCATCTGAACGTTGTGTCGCGCGAGTATCCCGCGCTCCGCGGCGTCCATCGCACAGTTCAACCCGGTCTGCCCGCCGAGCGTCGGCAGCATTGCGTCAACCGGTCTCCCGTCTGTCGCCTCTTGTTCGAGTACTTTGTCCACAAACTCCGGCGTGATCGGTTCGATGTAGGTGCGGTCGGCGACGTCGGGATCGGTCATGATCGTCGCCGGGTTGGAGTTGATAAGTACGACGCCGTATCCTTCTTCGCGCAAGGCTTTGCATGCTTGTGTCCCGGAGTAATCAAACTCGCAACCCTGACCGATCACGATCGGGCCCGAGCCGATGATCAGAATGTTATTGATGTCGGTGCGTTTGGGCATGGGGGTGTTATACACGAACCGACGAATCGGGCGAACGCCAAACGAACAGGATGTCGCCACGTGCTTGTCGATCTGAATCGCCGAATGTAAATGGTGATCGCGGATGAAGTATTGGTACTAGTCCCGCCGCAGCTTATCACGGAGGTGCCACGGACCGCGTATCTGAGTTGAGTACGCATGATTCGGCGCTGACCGCACCACTATTGATCCGCGTAGGGTGGGCCGTGCCCACCTCGTATATCTATTCATGGCGATGCCCATCCTGCTGGCTGTGCGTACCAGCAATGGGCGATCCGGTACCCTCCGCCTACTTTGACGGGCGCGACCATCGGGCTATGATGACCTAAAGTCGCACGGTTTTGTTTTCCTGAATGAACGTTGCCTGTTTAACGTGCGACCTGAGCGGAACGCCATGCCATTCTCGCAAAGCAGTGCCCGTTCGCGTTCGCCCCAGCATGCAACGCGCGCCGGATTCGACGCCGGGGAGCTAGCGGTCGTGCTTAGCCACTACGACCTCGGCACCCTCGAATCCGTGACCGAGTTTGCCCGCGGATCACGCCGCAATCCCAAAGTCGGTATCGTGAGTCAGCGCGGCAAGTTTCTGCTCAAACGTCGTGCGCTGGAACACATCGGCCAGGATCGGGTGCGTTTCATTCATCGAGTCCAGGCCGTTCTGCAGCGCAAGGGCTTTCCCGTCGCGCCGCTATTGCCCACGCGCGACCGCAGCAGCACGTTCGTCCAACTGCGCGACCATCTCTACGAGCTGTTTCAGTTCATACCCGGTCATGGGTTCGCGCGCACGCCGGAAGAATCACGCGTAGCCGGTGAAGCCCTGGCCCGATTCCACATGGCCATCAAAGACGCCGCCGAGCCGCTGGCGGCACCCGATCTGGGCGGCGACTATCACGACGCCAGAATGGTACGCACCGGTCTAAACGCTATCGGCTCGACCTTGAGCGCCCACGACAGTTTTTCGGGCGATGAAGCGGAGTTGGCGACCCTGGTTCAGTTCCTCATGGAGACGTACGACGATGCCGCCGAAGCCGTCAACGCTGAGGGGTTCGCAGATTGGCCACAGCGGTTGATTCATTCCGATTGGCACCCGGGAAACATTCTTTTCCGCGACGGGCGGGTGGTCGCCGTGGTGGACTATGACGCGATGCGTTTCTCGCCCCGCGTTGTTGACGTGGCCAACGGTGCCTTGCAGTTCTCGATTCTGGCGGGGGTCGATCCGGTGGATTGGCCCGAAGACCTGGACCTCGAACGGTTCAAAGCCTTCCTTGGGGGATACGATTCCCTATCGCTATTGGATCTTCAGGAGCGGGCGGCGGTTCCCCATCTAATGGCCGAGGCGCTCATTACGGAATGTGTGGCCCCGGTCGTGGCGACCGGGTCGATGGGGCGGTGGTCCGGGTTTCGTGTTCTGCAAATGGTGCGCCGAAAGTTGACCTGGATGCGCCGTAACGTGGATCTACTGAGGCCGGTGTAGGCGCTGCCTGTAACCGCGCGGAACGACGTAGCACCGTTTCCAAGAAGGATATTAGAGTTTCTGGGTGGCGCGGGCCAGCAGCAGCTTGCCCGTGCTGATCTTGGAACATCCACGGGCAAACAAGTTTGCCC
>CAZWWW010000406.1:0-3387 GCA_964637715.1 uncultured Phycisphaeraceae bacterium
GGGATTGGCCTGGTTCAGCATCCTGGTGGCGGGGGCGGCGGGCAACTAACTCAATGCCGTTGTTCGATCGCCGGACCATGCAACGATCGGCGCGTCCACCGCCGTGTTTGCCGCACTGGGTTTGATCGCGGCGTATAGTCAGGCGCGTTACGCCCGGATGCGGCGTTCCTTTCTGGCGCGCATGACCCCGTTGATCGGGGCCACCGTCTTGTTGAGCTGGCTAGGTACGGCCGGCGGGCGAACGGATGTGGGGGCGCATGTCCTGGGTTTCGGGTGCGGGCTCGCCTTTGGGTTCCTATTGGGCGTTTGGAGACCGCACACGCTGCGCCACACCTACACACAGGCAGGGTTCGGCCTGGCTGGGCTCGCTATGCTCGCCGGCGCGTGGAAGCTCGCATTCCACGCTGTGCGTTAACCATCTCTTGGACGCAACGGGGACGGCGACGCGTTGGGCAATGCGCCGATCTGCGCTGATGTCGACGTTGGGGGCACGCCGTCGTCGCTGCCGGACCCGTATGCGGTACCTGAATTCCGATCTCGACTTGGCACCGTGCCGGTTTTAGTCGGGTAGGGCGGGCCATGCCCGCCAATGGAGAATGCGTTTCGGCGGCGGCGGGCACAGCCCGCCCTACCTGGCTCCATGAAACCATCCCCAAAACGCCTCGGTCCGCCATCCTTGGCCGACCATGCCCCAATTATAACCTTAAGAAACACAGCCGATTTTGTCCTGGACCCTGCGGTACCTGGATTCCGATCTCGACTTGGCACGGTGGCGGTTTTAGGCCAGACTACCCGGTTGAGTGCCGCAACGACCGCTTCGGTGCGGACTCGGGCCTAACAACGAATACGAAAGGAGTCACGATGGTCACGATTGGAATGAACTACGCGGTGCTTCCGGGTAAGGAAGAAACGTTTGAGAACGCCTTCAATAAGGTGCTGAAGGCGATGCGGGGCATTGACGGGCACACCGATTCACACCTCTACCGCGATACGAATGATCCACAGCAATACCTTATCGTTTCGCGATGGAGCAGCAAAGACGCCTTCGACGCGTTTATCGCTTCTGAAGCGTTTCGCAACGTGGCCAATTGGGGCAAAGAGCAGATCCTCGCCGGTCGTCCCAAGCACGAAGTGTACGGTGCGGATGGTTAACAAGAATCCGCCGGCGACGTTAGAGCGTTTTCTGCTATTGTGTATCGCCGAATCGAGTCGTTTTACAGGATGAAACAGTGATTCGACCGCTACACAAAAAGAGAGCTTGCTCTAAATCCGCCGATCAGGCGCCGCTCGCCGTTTGCCGATGCCCTCCGGCCCGCGAGAATCGCTTGGCAGTAGATGGTGCTTTGCTCGGCGCAAAGACATGACCACGTATCGAGAAGACCTGTTTCCATGTCGCAGGGCGAAACGTTGCACATTCGTGACAAGGCGACCTCTACCAGAACGGGGACATACCCCCCTCCTGACCGCCGCCAGGAAAACATTAGAACTGACAATTTAATTGGTCGGTCTTTGCTGCGTTTCGGCGATCAATAGGACCGATATATAGAGAGAGCGGGTGGCGGCAAGCCGGGTACTGGAGATATATCGGCCCCAGGATTCACTTGGGTGCAAACCGTTGACAGCCGGGGACCGCGGAGCGACCATACCGCGCTTTGTCAGACGCGACCGCCTGTCACGGATGAGAACCGGGACGCGCACGGATGTCGAAGAATCTATTGAGCGAGTCACGCAACAACGAATTGGAATCGTACCAGGCGTTGCAGCGCTTGCGCCCGAAGATTGTCGCCGCGATGGCGGTCGGCACGCTTGGTGTCGCGTGCGCGCTATGTATGTGGTTGATTAGCACGTCGGTCATTCCGCAGCGCCGCGCGGAACCGCCCCGTTTGCCGGATGTCGCTGTTGTTGCCATCGAACCCCGGTCTGAAGAAGCGGCGGTGATCGGGTATGGAACGGTGCGTCCCAAGCACCAACTCGATATCATCCCGCAGGTCAGCGGGCAGTTGACGCACGTTCATGAGAATCTTGCACCCGGCAAGGTGATTGCCAAGGGCGAACTACTGTTCGAGATCGCCTCGGGCGCCTACGAAGCCCGCGTTCGCCAGGCTGAGGCTGAAATCCGCGGACTCAACGCCGCGCTAGCGCGCCACGATGAGGAGCGAGCGAGTCTCGACGAACGAATCGCCACGGTGGAGCAGATGGTGGCGATTGAAGAGCGTGACTACAACACCTCTCGAAAGCTCTATGAGCAACAAAGCGTAGGCACCCAGCGCGACGTGGACCTGGTTCTTCAGAAATACCTCCGCCAAAAGGACGTATTGACTGAGCTCAAAAGCAGACGGGATATGATCCCCCACCTTCGCGCCGAAACACAAGCGAAGCTCGACGCGGCGCAGGCGAGACTCGCCCAGGCGAAAGAGGATCTCAGGCATACGAAGATCCGGTGCCCGTTCAAGGCGCGCGTCGAGACCGTCGGGGCGTACAAATCCCAGGTCGTCACCGCATTCTTTTCGATCGCCCGGCTTATCGATATGGAGGCGTTTGAGATTACCGTCGGCGTGGATCCCCGCGAATTGCGCTGGCTCGACCCGTCGGTCCGCCCCGCTTCGTTGACCGATGGTACGACCGTCGACAGCCCGCCCGTCACGGTGCGCTGGATCCTTCACGACCAGGAATACACCTGGCGCGGTTTCGTGACACGATTCGAGCGGGTAGACGAAGTGACGCGCACCGCGCGATTGGCGGTGGAAATACGCGACGTCGACATGGAATCAACGGTTACCGCCGGCACCGTCGACGAAGGACCGCGCCTGGCCATTGGTATGTATTGCCGGACCGAACTGCCTGCCGTGCGGTTGGAGGACGCCTTGCTGGTTCCGCGTCATGCCATTCACGACGAGCGGTACGTGTATGTGTTCGAGGCCGATTCCGAAGGGAGCCAGGTGGGCCGGCTCGTGCACCGAGAAATCACCCCCCTTCGCCCGATTGGCGAACAGGTGCTGGTTGACTACGCAGGGCGGCGGGGCACGGAGGTGTGCGAACTTCTTCCGGGTGATCGGGTGGTCGTTTCTCCCCTAACCAAACCTGTCGACGGTATGCCTATCCGTCTCCGCGAGGGAACGGTGGCGTTGTCTCACCCGTCGCCTCACAGCCCGGCCCTGCAGTTTGTACTGGCGGCGGAGCGTGGTCCGTTTGGTTCGCCCGTGCCATCGGGCCCGGCAGCGTCACTCGGAGCGCGCTAAGATCATGCATCCCCTGCGCGGGATTATAGCGGCGGGCGTCCGCAATCCCGTCTTCGTCAATCTGCTTATGGTGTGCGTGCTCGCTGCGGGGTTCATGTCCGCCCGGCGCATGGTGCGCGAATCCTACCCTGAGTTTTCGCTGGATCAT
>CAZWWW010000407.1:0-3387 GCA_964637715.1 uncultured Phycisphaeraceae bacterium
TCGCGCAACCCGAACATACACCTAACGCGCTACGCTTGGAGTAAGGATGCTCTAGTCTTGTGCGACGGTTGAATCAACGATTTATCCAGCAAAACGACTCGATTCGGCGATACACCATATCGGGGAACGCTATAGCCAAATGCGTACGCCGCGCCATCGGCCAGGACAAAACCGTGCAAGCCAAAGCCAGTCCCTTCCGATCGTAGCGTTCGATCCGATGCAAACCTGAGAGTTCACGGCAGTCCGCCGTTACGTTTGGAGTGAGTATGCCATGCTGCCCGTACGTCCGGTTTGAGGATTACACTTGTTCAAACGTCGCGGCGATGGCCATGTCCCGATCGAGGGTGATGCGCTGCGGGTTTTGTTTGCCCGACAGGCTGCCGTTCCAACCGGCGAAGGTCCATCCCGGATCGGCGTGGGCAACCAACTCGATGACATCGTGCTCCCGTTGTTCATCGGCCTGCGGTTGGCGGGCTACGCGACCCTTGCCCCGGATGTCCACCTTGAGCGCGTACCCGGGCTTTGGTCGCCAGGTGGCGCGATGCACGGCGTCGCGGCGGAGTGATTCGAGGTAGCGCCCGTGACGCCCGTGGGCGAACGATCGCATAAGAAACGTGCATAATTCCTTCACGCGCGGGTTGATCGACGGTGTGTCGAGCAGCGCTTGCACTCGATCGCAGATAGCGGTACCCGTGAGGCGCGCCCGGCGGGAATACAGTTTCATATAGGCGTCCTTGAGCGCCTGAATATCCTCCTGACTGAATCCGCTGCGCTCCAATCCGACGCCGTTTATCATGCGTATTTCAGAGCGCGTGCCCCGGGCGGCGACCATGATGACATAAGGGGGGACATCCGCTGGTACACGGGTCATGCCCCCGATGAAGGCGTGCCGACCGATCGTCACGAAATGGTGAACCGCGCTGTGCCCGCCCATATTGACGTTGTCTTCGACGTGGACGTGCCCGGCAAACTGGACATAGTTTGCAATCACGCACTGGTTGCCGATCGTGCAGTCGTGCGCCACATGAACGCCGACGAGCAACAGGTTGTTGTTGCCGATGCGCGTGACACCGCCGCCGTTGTCGGTGCCCATGTGAATCGTGACCATTTCGCGAATGATGTTGCCCTTGCCGATCTCGACCCGGGTGCGCTCGCCGCGATACTTTAGATCCTGGGGCGCCGATCCGACCACAGCCTGTGGAAACACTTCGCACGACTCACCGAGCGTCGTACACCCTTCGATGGTCGCGTGGTGGTGAATGCGGCAACCGTCTCCGAGTTGGACGTCCGGACCGATCAGCGCGAACGGGCCTACCTGTACGTCGCAGCCGAGGCGTGCGCCGGAATCCACTACCGCCGAAGGATGAATGTTCACCGACACACGCGTCTCCCTTGCGGAATCAAAGCGATTCCGCGTCCGTAAGAATGAACTTGATGTCCGCCTCGGCGACCAGCTCCCCGGCCACGAGCGCCCGCCCGCGGATGTGGCCTGTCGACGTCCGCACGCGCAGCGCCTCCGCTTCGAGCACGAGTTGGTCGCCCGGTCGTACGGCCCGGCGAAACTTTACCTTATCGAGACTGAGCAGTACGGCCACTTTGCCTTTGTGCTTGAGTTCCTGGCTGAGCAGGACACCGCCGATCTGTGCCAGCGCCTCGATAATCAACACGCCCGGCATGATGGGGTCGCCGGGATAATGCCCCTGAAAAAAAGGCTCGTTGATCGTAACGTTCTTGATGCCGACAACGCGCCGCGCCCCCTGGATTTCGATCACCCGATCAATCATCAGGAACGGATAGCGGTGGGGCAGGATGCGCTGCACCTTGTGAATGTCGACGGTGGGCGGTTGGTTGAGAAACGCCGCGCGCGTACGAACGTCATACTGCCTGCGCAGCGCACGCACGAGTTCATGATTCAAGGCGTGTCCGCTCTTGCGGGCGACGATACGACCGACGAGCGGTCGACCGAGCAGCAGGAGGTCTCCAATGAGGTCGAGCACTTTGTGTCGGACGCATTCGTCGGAAAACCGCAACTCGTTGTCGATGGGGCCTTGCTCGCCGAAGACAAGAATGTCATTGTAGCCAAGGTGGGTACCGAGCCCGTGTTCGCGGAGCGCGTCCGCCTCCGCCTGCAAAACAAACGTTCGCGCGGGCGCGATGTTGGTCTCGAACGTGTCCGGCGTGACAATACATCGAAAATGCTGACGACCGATGGGGTTGTCGGGGCCATAGTCCAGATCGTAGGCGATTTCCAGCGTATCATCTTTTGGAGAGAGCGGCGGCAAGGCGATGAGCTCGCTTTCACCCTCCACCACGCGAACGACGTCGTCGACCACGTGTGGGGTGCGCTCGACGCTCTGCTCGCGACGACCGGCCTGGTGCAGAGTTTCGACGAAGCCGCGCGAGCTGCCGTCCATGCCCGGAAGCTCGTTGGCGTCCAGCTCAATCTGAAGGTTGTCGATTTGGAGTCCGGCGCAGGCGCTTAACCAGTGCTCGACGGTCTCAATGGCGACCGTGCCGTTCCGCAGGGAGGTGCGGCGGGCCCGCTTGGCCACGTTCTCAACCGTGGCGGCGATGCGAATCGGCGGAGTTTGATCGGTGCGCACGAACCAGATGCCCGTGTCCGGTTCACCCGGTCGCGCCCGGAGCGACACCGGCTCGCCGGTGAACAGGCCTCGCCCAGTCAGCTCAACGTCATGGTCTATCGTGTGCTGCCGACTCAATTCGTTCCACTCGCTCGACGAGATCGCGCAACTGCGCAACGATTTTCGGCAACCGCCGAAGCAACGCCCGATCCCGCAACTCCTTACGGTGCTCCTGCGCGGGGTAACCCGATACGATAAGACCGGCCGCCACGTCGTGGGTGATTGTCGTGTCGCCACCGGCGGCGCTGACGCCGCGTCCGAGCGTTACGTTATCGGTGATACCAACCTGCCCACCCAGGGCACAAAAGTCACCGATCTGGACACTGCCGGCGACACCGGCCTGACCCGCCAGAACGCAATGGTCGCCTATACGCACATTATGCCCCACCTGTACCAGATTATCAATCTTGGTGCCTTGTCCGATCGACGTATACCCGAACTTGGCCCGGTCCACGCAACTGCACGCACCTATTTCGACATCGTTGCCAAGAACGACGCCCCCAATATGCGGGACGCGGTTGTGGCGACCTTCGTCGAAGTAAAACCCGAAACCATCCGCGCCGATTACCGCGTTGGGATAAATCGTCACGCGCCGGCCCAGTGTACACCCGTGACGGATGACAACGTTAGGCCACAGCACGCAGTCGTCACCGATCGTGGTGTCGCATCCGACGAACACGCCGGCACATAAAACGCACCGCGCGCCGATCTTGACTCCCGCCTCGATGACCACGTATGGTCCGAT
>CAZWWW010000408.1:0-3383 GCA_964637715.1 uncultured Phycisphaeraceae bacterium
CTGGTGTTCGGTCGAAGCACGATGTCCATGATCTGCACGGGCGGAGCGGCGGCGCGGGTGTTCAAAGCGGGTGGGCACTATGCCAACGGCGAGTTCGTTCAGGTCCACCCCACGGCCATCCCCGGAACGGACAAGCTGCGGCTTATGAGCGAGAGCGCCCGCGGTGAGGGCGGGCGCGTGTGGGTGCCCCGAAAACCGCAGGACGCGCGCGATCCGCAATCGATCCCGACCAACGAGCGTTATTATTTCCTCGAAGAGCGTTACCCCGCCTATGGAAACCTGGTGCCGCGCGACATCGCCACGCGTGAGATTTTCGATGTCTGCGTGAATCAAGGGCTGAGCGTGGAGCAGGGTCGCCTTTGCGTCTACCTCGACGTGACCGAGCTGGCCCCCGAAACGCAACACAAACTCGAAGGCATCCTCGAAATCTATGAAAAGTTTCAGGGGGCGAACCCGCGCACGGTGCCTATGAAGATCTTCCCCGCGGTCCACTATTTCATGGGCGGGCTGTGGGTGGATTATGAGCGCAATGCGGCGGGCGGTCTGGTTCTCGGCTCGCCGAGAAACCAGCACAGCTCCATACCGGGTCTTTTCGTTATCGGTGAAGCCGACTATCAGTACCACGGTGCCAACCGCTTGGGGGCTAACTCGTTGTTGAGTTGCACGTTCTCGGGTTTGATGGTCGGACCGACGATCGAGGCGTGGCTCCAATCACTCGATCACGGAACCACAGCCGAGCAGCCCGTTTCGCTCTTCGACGAAGCGGTTACTTCGCACGAGAAGCGCATGAAGCAACTCATCGAGCATCAGGGAACGGAAAACCCTTACCTGCTGCATCGTGAAGTAGGCGAGTGGATGACGCGTAACGTCACCGTCGTGCGTAACAACAAGGATCTCAAGGAAACCGTTGATAAACTCGAGGAGTTTTCCGACCGCTACAAGAACGTGGCGATCTCCGATCAATCAAACTGGACCAATCAGAACTTCAGTTTCACGCGTGCCCTGGGCGATATGATTCTGCTGGCCAAGGTCATCGCGCGCGGCGCTCTGCAGCGGGATGAATGTCGCGGCGTACATTACAAGCCGGAGTTCGATATCCCCGCACCGGAAGCGGACGACCCGGCGGCCTTGCACGAGCAAGCCCGTACATGGTGCAAGGCGTTTAAGAAAAAGAATGACAAGTGGCTTAAGTCGACCGTCGCCCTATACAAGCAGGACGGGGCGTTTGATATTGACTACGAAGACGTCGATGTAAGCCTGATACCGCCCCGACCGCGCACCTATGGTCTTAAGGGGGCGGAGGTGATCGAGGAAGTGTGGCGGGAGATGTTGAGAACCGGTGAGGCCGGGAAACACTCCGCGCCGGTGGAGGCGACCGCAGGGTCGAATTAGTCGGACAACAACCGATGGCAGATACGTTTAGCGTCAAGGTTCTTCGTCAGCACGATCCGCACAGTGCGTCGCACTGGGAGACGTTTTCGCTCGAATCCGAAACGGGTATGAACGTCACCACCGTACTGCAGCGCATCGCCGCGGCCCCGGTTACGATTGACAACCAAAAAACAACACCGGTCGCCTACGACGCGTGTTGCCTTGAGGAGGTCTGCGGGGCCTGCACCATGGTCATCAACGGGCGCGTACGCCAAGGATGCTCAGCGCTTGTTGAGCACCTGTTGAAGGATTCGCCGACGGGTATCGAGCTCCGACCCATGACCAAGTTTCCGGTCGTGCGCGATCTGCTGGTCGACCGCAGCCCGATGTTCCGCGCCCTCAAGCGGATCAAGGCGTGGGTGCCGGTCGACGGCTATTACGATCTCGGCACCGGTCCCCGCGTGCTGCCCCGTCAGCAGGAGGAAACCTACCCGCTGTCGCGCTGCATGACGTGCGGATGCTGTGTCGAGGCGTGTCCCCAATTTAACGACAAGTCAGGCTTCATCGGACCGGCGGCGATTTCGCAGGCGATTCTGTTCAACGCCCACCCGACCGCCGGTCAACTGCGCGACGAGCGCCTCGAAGTCCTCAGCGGTCCCGGCGGCGTGGTCGACTGCGGCAACAGTCAGAACTGCGTAAAAGTCTGCCCCAAGGACATTCCCCTTACCGATTCGATCGCAAAAGCCGGACGCGACACCACTTTATACAAACTCCGCACCTGGTTCGGGCGATAGAATCCTACCGGCCCGTGACTGCTACGGAGCAGGGATATACTGTGCGCTATGCTTGTTCCGCACCGATCACGGCCATAATCAATCCAAGGGAACCAAACAGATGAAGCCGTCTATTCTCTTGAAACGACACGTCGTGCCGGCGGTCTTGTTGGCTTGCTGTGCGGTGCTGCACGCGGCGGACCCCATCAACCCGAACAATCCGCCCGACGGTCTGTTCAGTGACGAATGGGTTGAGCTGCATCTCGCCGGCAGCAAGGTGGGGTTTGGCCACACCACCTACACACGGGACGGCGATCTGATTCGCACGCGCACCGATTTTACCATGCAACTCGGTCGCGCGGATCAGAATGTGCGGATCAGGATGGATCAATACACCGTCGAGACCGTCGATGGTCGACCGCAGTCGTTCGGTTCCGTGCTCGACGCGTCCGCCATTAAGAGCAAAACGACAGGCCTGATCAAGGATGGAAAGGTGTCGATCACCACATCCCAGCTTGGTATGGACCAGACCCAGACCTACGACTTTCCCCAAGGGGCGGTGATGACCTGGGGTGCGTTTCGTGAAAACCTGTTGCACGGATTCAAACCGGGGACGGTATATACGCTCAAGGTCTACGCGCCGGATCTCCGCCTCGACGATGCGGTCGAAGCCGAGACGCACGTGGGCGGGTTCGAGGAGTTCGACATCCAGGGCAAGCGGGCGCTGCTTCAACGCATGACGGTGAAGATGCAAACGCCGCTCGGTACGACGGAAATGATCTCGTGGATCGACAAAACGGGCAAGGTGCTGCACGCCAAAGTGCCCATGCCCGGGCTGGGCGACATGATCCTGATTGCGACCGACCAGGCGTCCGCCATGCGCGAGTTCGTCCCGCCCGAGTTGTTCATGACCACAACGATCAAGGCGGGGCGCAAAATCGATCGCGCCAAGGTGCAGCGTATTGTCTACGAGCTTCGATCTATCGACCCGAACGCCGATGCGGACCTCGATAAGCTGCCGAATACGGACATGCAAACTGTCATTCCGAAAGAGCATGGCGCGGTAGAGGTGATTGTGCAGCGCCAAACGCATAAAAAGTCGCCGAACAAACCGGCTGCGCTTTCCGCGAAGGAGCGGGCTGAGTATCTCGGGGCGAATCTGATGATCAACACCCACGACCCCGACCTGATCGCCCTGGGAAAACGGGCCGGTGGCGGAGAGAAGGACCCCTACAAACT
>CAZWWW010000409.1:0-3371 GCA_964637715.1 uncultured Phycisphaeraceae bacterium
GAAGGTGCAATGCGCCTGAAAAAACGGTGCGTCTCCTCCGGTGGCCAGCACCTGGGGCCACTGCTTCAAGTGCGCGGCGAACCCTTCGACGATCCCGCGGACCGCCCCCTCAATACCGCGCACCACGCCGGTTTGCATGGCCTCGATCGTGTTACGACCGTAGCGCAGCGCGGGCACGTCCGGCTCCACGGACGGCAGCGCGGCCGTGTGCTCGTGCATGGCACGAAACTGTAAGCGCAATCCCGGAAGAATCGCCCCCCCTTGCAACGTGCCTTTCTCGTCGACAAGATCGATGGTGACGCAAGTTCCGAACGAAACCACGGTGCAGGGTGCTTGTAGCGTTTGATAGGCGGCGAACGCCCCGCACACGCGATCCACGCCAATCGTGTGCGGCTGGGTCACGCCGAGGTCAATCGGAAGCGGGATCGTGTCGCCTATGACCAGGGCGTCTTTGTCGATGACACGGGCGACCCCTTCGCACACCCGATCCAGCACATCGGGAACGACGGACGCGATCACCACCGCCGCCGGTTTTTCCTTCGGGCACTGCTTCGCCTGCTCGATAAACGCACGATCAAACGCATCCGCGTCCTCCGTCGGTACGGCCAGCGTCGACGAAAGGGTTTCCTCTCGCCACAAAGCCATCGCGATGGTCGAGTTACCGATGTCGATGACGACAACCGGCGCCTTGGGATCGTACGGTGGAATCTTAAGCATGCGTTATCCGGTGACTGCGCGGCGGTGCGGCGGGAGCGGAAGCGCCTCATCCTGAACCGCCGCCGCCGGCTTCTTGACTTTACCCACGAGCTGCCACAACAACTCGACCAACGTCTCCAGTCCCACCCCGGTCACAGCACTGACCGCATGAACCGCAACGCCCGCCTCACGTCCGAGCGCGGCGGCGCGGTCGCAGCCGCCCGTGAGATCAGTTTTGTTGGCGATGAGCAACTCAGGCTTTCTCGCCAGTTCCGGGCTATAGGCAGCCAGTTCGTTGCGAATAATGTGGTACGCCTCCAGCGCGCCACGCTCCGACAGATCGGTCCCGACGTCCACAACGTGCGCCACCACCCGGGTCCGCTCGATGTGCTGAAGGAACTCATCACCCAGCCCCGAGCCCTCGTGCGCGCCCTCGATCAACCCGGGCAGATCGGCGAGCACCAGGCGCCGCTGCCCGGAAAGCTCAACAATGCCAAGCTGTGGCGAAAGCGTGGTGAACGGGTAGTCGGCTATTTTGGGCTTTGCGTGCGTCAGTCTTGAAAGCAGCGTACTCTTGCCCGCGTTCGGCAGCCCGATCAATCCAATGTCTGCGATGAGCTTCAGCTCAAGGCAAAGGGTACGCTCTTGACCAGGGGTACCTTTTTCGAACTCACGCGGGGTCTGATGGTCCGCACGGGCGAATCGGGCGTTACCCCGACCCCCGCGACCAGGCTCAGCCAGGCAGATGCGATCGCCGGGCGCGGTCAAATCCTTGAGCAGCACGCCCGTCTCTTTGTCATAGATCAACGTGCCCGAGGGGAGTCGCAACGTGAGCGACTCGCCGTTTCGCCCCGTCATCTTCTTGCCCGCACCGGGCTGACCGTTGCGGGCGAACCAGTGATAGCGTGACTGAAAATCAAGCAGCGTTTCGACGTTCGGGTCGACCTCGGCAAAAACGCCGCCGCCGTCCCCGCCGTCTCCGCCGTCGGGTCCGCCCTTGGGCACGAACTTTTCCCGGCGCATGCTCATGCACCCGTCGCCGCCCTTGCCGGCTCGAACCTGAATCTCCGCGCGATCAATAAGCATAGGGACGTAACCGATGAGAACAAAAGACCCCGACACCCCGCACATTCTTCCCGTACACCGCACTATGTTACCACAAGCAGGAAGATTACGGAAAAGCGATCCCCTGCTTCGCGGCAAGCAGTCGGTTGGCTGTTTCATGGGTCGGTTCCGTGGGTCGAAACCAGCGCGCTCGACCCGTCGTGACAGGAAATGCGCGGCGCCTAAATCATCGTAGCCAGCAATCGGCGCGGCCTGCCCACCGATCAGTCCGGGGCTTTGGCGACCACGACCCGCGCGGGGCGAAGAACGCGATCGCGAAGCCGATACCCGCGCGCGATCTGCTCGATCACCGTACCGGGCGGATGCTCATCCGTCGGCTGTTGGAGCATGGCTTCGTGGATCTCGGGATCAAACGGCTGGTGCAATGCCTCGATCGGCTCGAGCCCTGCCTCGCCCAGCGATCTGGTCAGGTTTTGTTGAACGAGACGCACACCGTCCACCACGGCAGCCAGATTCTCCGACGAAGACGCCGACTCGACCGCACGATCAAAGTCATCCAACACGCCGAGCAAGGAACGCAACAGGTCGGCGTTGGCATAGCCGACCGCCTCCGCGCGCTCAATGGCCGAGCGCCGTTGCAGGTTCTGATAGTCCGCCTTCGCGCGAAGCAGGGCGTCCTCCAACGCCGCGACTTTAGCCTGCAACGCGTCGATCGAGTTCCCTTCCTCTTGCGCCGCCTCAGACTCGGCCACCGCCGTGGCCTCGCTCTGGTCCGAACCCGCGGGGTCTCGGCCCGGTTCGGGCAAAGCACCGCCTTGCGTGCCAGGCGTTGTCACCCCGGGTGTTGTGTGCCGGGTTTCGTTGCCCCGTGCGTGTGATTGTTTTTTCCTTGTTTTCATCGTGTTTGTCTGCTTCCATCCGGCCACCGCCGCCGCCATGGCTGAGGATCGACCCAGGTCTCCTACCCCTGTCCGCGTGGTTCAATCGTGTCCCCGCATGCTGCGTTCGTCACATCCCGTTCACGCCACGCTAGTGCTTTGTCACACCTTGTTTTTGGGGTGGCATGGGCAAGCAGCAGCTTGCCCGTGTTGTTGGGGGGGCAGTCACGGGCAAACAAGTTTGCCCCTGCCACCCACAACGAACCCTGAGAATAAGCTGTAACGCTGCACTAATCCGCGTGCTCCCCGCCGGCGATGTAATCCATAAAGCGGTCCAGAAAACTCTTCGACTCCGGAAGCACCGACTTATCCTCCGACGCGGCATACTCCGTAAGAAGCTCTTTCTGTTTCTTATTCAATCGATGCGGCACTTCGATGAGTATTTGCACCAGCTCATCGCCGCGCTTGTGCCCGCGTATATCCGGCAAGCCCAGCCCGGCCAATCGAAACAACTGACCGTGTTGACTGCCGGGCGGAATCTTCAGATCGGCTTTGCCTTCAAGCGTCGGCACCTCGACCACCGCCCCCAACGCCGCCTGCGCAAAACTGATCGGCATGCGACATACGACGTCGTTTTCATGGCGCTCGAAGAAGCTGTGTGCTTTGACGCTTACATAGGCTGGCGCGGGCCTTATGCTTGGCCTCGGCCTTCTTTATTACCTCGGCCTCGCG
>CAZWWW010000410.1:0-3363 GCA_964637715.1 uncultured Phycisphaeraceae bacterium
AGAGGTTCAACGCCATGAACATCCGGGTCTGATTCCCGGACACCCTGTGGGGCGAAAGGACTACACGATGACGGCGAAAAGCGGTGTATTGCTTACGGCGGCGCTGGCCGGCGCGGGCGTCATGATCTGGCAGATTTCCCTGGCCCGGGCAGACTCGGCGGCACAGAACGAGGTCAGCGCGGCGCGGGCGGTCGTGTCCGTCGTGTTGACCGGCGCAGAGAGTGACCCAGCGTACGTCAGTATCAAAAAGTGCAAGACCTGCCACTTCAAGCAATACAAGAGTTGGAAGAAGACGCCGCACGCCACAGCGCTTGACATTCTCAAGCCGGGTCACTCCGCCGATGCCAAAAAAGCCCACGGTCTGGATCCGAACAAGGACTACACCACCGAGGCGAAATGCGTCAAATGCCACGTGACGGGGCTTAGTCACAAGGGCGGATACGCCATCGGCGCGGACGAGAAGAAGATGAAATACCTGGTTGGTGTTGGTTGCGAGATGTGCCACGGTCCAGGCGAATCATACGCGGCGTTACACAAGAAGATCATGAAGGAAAAGAAGAGCTATACCGACGCCGACATGCTGAAGGCCGGTATGCACAAGATCGACGTGAACACCTGCAAGCAATGCCACAACGAACAAAGCCCGACGATCGATGCGTCAACGCCATTCAACTTTGAGGAGCAGGTCAAAAAAGGCGTACACGAGCAATTCAAACTGAAATACCGGCAGGAGTAGCGTGCGTACAGACTTTCCCTTGCCTGGTCCGGGCGGCGCCGGCGCACATCAGCCGTCTTGAGCGATTGGGTGCAAGCCTGTGGTTCGAGGCGACGACAGGTCAACGCCTGGGCAACCCAACCGCAAAAAGACTGATGCGCTTGGTGCCTACTGTGTTGGTCACGAAGAGATAGTAATGGGCGTCGAAGTCCGGCGGTACGAGTGGTTGTAGGTTTTCGGGCAGCGACGGCGCGACAGCCACCCCAAGGGGCATCGGCGTTCCACCCGGTTGATTATCCGGGCCACCCAACAGCATCAGCAGTCGCCCTTTTTGATTGAACAGATGCACACAGCGAAAGGCTGAATCCGCCACAAAGATCACACCGTCCGGACCGACGTCGAGATGTTTGGGGTGACCGAGATCCCCGTAGCGATCACCGGGTTGCCCGATGGCGCGCGTTGTTCCCCCTTTTGTGTCGTAGGCCAGTATGCGCGATTGGAACACATCCGAAACGAACACGGTGCCGCCCTTGTTCAGGTCATTGGACGGCGCTTCGATCGCCACCCCGGTCGGAAAGTAGGGTTTGTTCGCGCCTTTGGAGATTGTGTCGAACAGCGCGGTCCCATCGCCCCGCTTGAACAGTCCGCCGTCGCCCGGGGTGAACAGGCTTATCCCGTGGTTCGCCGCGTCGGTAACGGCGAGCATGGGGTCTTTCCCATCGGTCACATCAACGGCTGTGGGACGAAAGGCGTCACCGTTCGACGGGCGATAGCGCTCGCGGAACGTCCCGGATTCATCAAAGGCGATGACCTCCCTGCGGTTTGTGTCGGCTACGAACAGGGTTCCTCCGACACCGACAGCCACGTCCACCGGTTTTTGCAAGACGACCTTTCCATGCCGACCGATGCGCCGCACATCGCCGGTAGCCAAGTTCCAATCGTGGACCACGTTCAAACCCGTGTCGCAGACGTATAGATGCCCGTCCCGGTAGTCGATACCGGCTGGTTTTTCGACATAGGGGCTTGGCGATTCGCCGCGGATCATGTCGACAAACGTGACGTGCGGCGGTACCAGATCACTCAGGCTGTTGAACGACTTGAGATGAACTACATGGGGTGTCGCCGGCGGAGCGGGAAAGTACACCCATTCCGGTTGAAGGCGCTTGGTCGCACAACCGGTCAAACCGAAGAACAAAACGACCGCGCCGAACAACCGGACCGCGATCGTGAACGAAGACCTTGGCCTAAAACATGTCCCGGGATCGATCCGCCATACCCACCCGTTCGATTCCCTGAGGTTGTCCCCCCGCGAACAGGCAGTCCACCTCGGCGCGCGACCAGCGGTTTCTATTTGTTGTGGCATGTCAGACACAGTGCGCTCCGTGCGTTGCTCATTCTGAGCATGTACTTGTGGCCGGACATGTTATGCTGGTCGTGACACGAGATGCACTCGACACGACCCTCGGGCAGCAGCACCACGCCCCCCGATTCCACTTTAGACAACGAATGGAACCCCTTGTCGACCCGCGGAAACGGCACGCCGACCGGATGGTTCGAGGACCCGTGACCAGCCGCGAACAAACCGGGATGGTGCTTGTTGGGGAATCGTTCGCGTAACGACACATTCGGAATCATATCGCGGGCAATCGTACCGTCATGGCAGCGAAGGCAGATCGTCGTGCCGATCCCCGCCTTCTTCGATTCCGCCAGCGGCGTGCCGAACGTACGGTTCAGATCGGCATTGGGATTCCACAGCGGCGCCGCCTTCGGTGGCGTTTCGGTGTGCGGCGTATGACAGACGCCGCACGAATCGCCGTCGGTCCATCCCGCACCGCTGAAATCGTGCTTCGAGCCTTCAAGCCCGCCCCAGGCGAGTCCGGCGCAAACGGCGAGACAACCGAACACCGCACCCGTTCGCGACAGGCTTGACCGAAACAGCCCGCGCTTACGCTTATGACTTCTCAACATTAGCCAGCTCCGTCTTTTAGCGTTTTCCGATATTGTGTATCGCCGAATCGAGTCATTTTTCCGGGTGAACCAGAGATTCCACCGCTACACAAAACTTGAGCTTGCTCTAACGACCACTTCGCAGTGAGGCCGCACCGCCTCCCGCCGCCGGATTGGCGTATCTAAACCCGATATGTGTCACACCGTGGCACGTCAATGTACAGCTACCCGCGAAACGACCAAGATCCATATATTCTATCGAGCGACCGGTCGCCGCGGAAACCGACTGAACGATCGACAGATCGAAGTTGATCAGGCTGCCGTTGTTCACGCTGTTGCCCTGTCCGCGATAGATACCGTGCGCGTCGTGGCAGGCGCTGCAGGGCGCGCGCACGTCGACGACATGCCGGCGGTGGAGCGGAAAACTTTCGTTGTTGAGCAGGCTGTCGCGGCTGTGGCACCCGTAGCACAGGGCGTAGGTATCGGCGCTCTCGACCGTGAAATCGTCGGTCTGATAGTTCCGCACGAGCAACGGCTCATAGATCGAACCGTGAGGTCCGTTAGGTCCGCTACCGCCCGCGGTACGCGCGTTGTCGCTGTTGTGGCAATCGATGCAGGTAATCACGCTCCCGGTCCGCAGCGGCGGGATAAGGCTCACGACGTCCGGGTTCCGCCTCGGACCCGCCACCGGATGAAACGAC
>CAZWWW010000411.1:0-3360 GCA_964637715.1 uncultured Phycisphaeraceae bacterium
CTGGCAATACAATCGGAAAAACCCCTATGGTCATCTTAATGCCAACCTGGCGCTGGCGTATGACACGGAGGAGATCGACGGAGACAACGGACGGCGGGTTATTCTGAATGAAGCGCAGGTGCTGCGTGATCCGGTGGCGGCCACCCTGCGGAACCGGAACGTGTTGGCGGCGAGCATCATCGTGACTGACGCGACGAACCGCCGATTCCTTCGTCCGGGGTTGGACTACCTCGTGTTGCGTCAGGGCAATGTGACGCGGATCGCCCGCATACGCGGCGGTCGGATAGCAGACGGCGATACGATCCTCGTTGATTACATGTTCCGCACGCCCGCCGACGGTCAACTGGATACGATACGCGTCGATTTCGACATCGAACAGCGCTTTGACAATGGCCTAACCCCGTACTATCGGCTCTCCTATCGCAATCAGGAGGATGACACCTCCACCGGATTCTTACGGCGTGCGGACCGTACGGACCACCATCGCCTCGGTGTGGATTACGAAACGAAGCGGTACAACCTGGGGGCCGAGTATGAAGTGTTCGACGACTCGATCGAGCCGTACGACGCGTTTCATCTGCGCGGGTTGCTGCGTCTGTTGACGGATACGGATCACACGGCCAATGTGTCCACGCGCCTGTCGCGCTTCTTTTTCGAGGATCAGTCGTTTGGTAAGCGCGACGTAACCCGGCTTGACGTCGAACTGGATCACCGGTGGCGCCTGAGTGACGCGGTGTCCACCGTTCACCGGTTGACCTATCGTTATCAGGAGGATTCGGTCGAGGGTGTGACGCGCGGGTGGGATATCTCCGCCGGATTGGAGTATGTGGCCGGGGCGCTGGCGGGCGAGTTGACTGTCGAGTACGACGCGCTCGATCTGCCGGGCTCACGCGAAGACGACATCGGCGTGTTCGTGCGCCTGCGCAGGGAGTTCAACGATGTGCTCGCCCGCCGCTAAGATTTACGAACCTGAGCCGCGGGCTTTAGCCCGCGCGATCTCGACGATGTACACTCGGCCAAGACCGTGCGGGCACGTAAGGGGCCTGTGGCGGAAAGCACGCCCATTGGTTTTTGTGTTCACGGTCGGTGCAGCACTGACAGGCTGTGCGAAACCTCCGGGCGTACTGTTTCCCGCCGTCAAACCTGAGATCGTATGGCCCGGTCCGCCGGAACGTCCGCGGATCAGGTTAATCGGTACGATTTCGGATAGCCGGGATCTGAAAGCGGGGGTCTCCGGTCGCGAGGTGTTCATGGCGGCGGTGCGCGGCCCGAGACCGCCGATCACCTTCACCAGCCCGCAGGGGGTGGCGTTCGAGCCGCCGGGTCGGCTCGCGGTGGCGGACAGCGGCGGTGGCGCGGTGCACGTGATTGATCTGGAACGCAGGGCGCACGAAGTCGTTTTCGGATTCGAGAACGAGCGTTTCGGCGCACCGGTCGGTGTTGCGTGGGTCGACGGACGGTTGTATGTCAGCGATGCGGAGCGCGACGAGATCATCGTGATGGACGGGACCGGTCGCTGGGTTAAGCGGTTCGGGCGCGGCGTGCTGGATCGCCCCGTGGGCATCGCCTATGCGGAGGCAACCGGGCGACTGTATGTCGTAAACGGCAACCGCCATGAGGTCGTCGTGTTCGATCTGAACGGTGACGTGGTCGCTACGATCGGGCGTCGCGGGCTCGAACCGGGGACGTTCAACTGGCCTTCGTATCTGTGCGTACGCGGCGACCGGCTTTTTGTGGTGGACAGTGGAAATTGTCGCGTGCAGGTGTTCGATTTGAACGGGACGCTGTTGACGACCATCGGTCAGCGCGGCAACGCAGCCGGCGACTTGGCGCTGCCCAAAGGGGTGGCTGTCGACAGCGCGGGGCATGTGTATGTGGTGGATGCGCGGTTTGAGAACGTGCAGATTTTTGATGAGCAGGGGCGGTTGTTGCTCGCGTTCGGAGAGGAAGGGACGAAACCGGGGCAGTTTTGGCTGCCCGCCGGGATTACGATCGACGCCTCAGACCGTGTGTGGATCGCCGACGGCGGAAACCGCCGCATACAGGTGTTTGAATACTTGAGGGCATCATGATGACACGCCTATCCCCCAAACACCCCGAGCCGCGGGCTTTAGCCCGCGCGATGGTTCGATCGATGATGGTGTCGACACGTGCGAAAGGCGCTTGTGGTTTCAATATCATCGGAAACCTTGCTTGTTTCCTCGTGTTCTTCGCCTGCGCTGTGTGCGTTCGCGCCGACGACTCGGTGGTCAACTCGAAACACGACCTTTCCTTTTCCGGGCCTGGTCCGATCCGGGCGGTCAGTGAGAATCAGATTTGTATCTTCTGCCACACGCCGCACGATGCCGCACCACAGACGCCGCTCTGGAACCGGGAGAACCCGGTGACGTATTACCGCATTTACGAGAGCTCCACGATCGACGCCCGTATCGATCAGCCATCCGGTCCTTCCAAGATGTGCTTGAGTTGCCACGACGGATCGTTGGCGCTCGGTAATGTGCTGTCGCGTCCCTCGACCCGTCCCATTGTTATGACCGCCCGCACCATACCGCCGGGTACGACCGATCTGACCAGCGACCTTTCCGACGACCATCCAATCGGGTTTCGCTATGACCGGGCACTGTCCAACACCGATCCGCAGATTCGACCGCCGGAACTCATATCGCGCGAACTTCCACTAGGTGCTCACTCGGAAGTGCACTGTACGACGTGTCACGATCCCCACAACAACGAGCTGGGTGATTTCCTGCGGATTTCGGATCAGTACTCCGCGATCTGTATCACCTGTCACGACCTCAAGGGGTGGGATCATGCGTCCCACGCCACGAGCAGCAAACCGACGACGGGGCGCGTCGTCGACCCGGGCGAGCGTTTGAAATACGCGACGGTTCGGGATAACGGCTGCATGAACTGCCACAAGATTCACTCCGCGCCCAAGCACGAGCGTCTGCTGCGGTTTCGCCGTGAGGAAGACGGGTGTTTGAACTGCCACAGCGGAACGGTGGCCGGTCTTAACATTGCGGGCGAGTTGGGCAAGCGATCGGGGCACGAACCGCGGTTCCGCACCGGCGTACACGACCCGACCGAAAGCCCCTTTACCATGCGCCGCCACTCCGAGTGCGTCGACTGCCACAATCCGCACGCCGCGTTCCACGATCCGATCGGATCGGTTCGCGGCACGTTGGGTCAGACTGTGAAAGGACCCAACGTGCACGTCTCCGGAGTCACGCTCACCGGTCGTCCGGTGAAGGACTCAACCTTCTTGTACGAAGTGTGCTTCAAGTGCCACGCAGACGGCATTGGCAAGGCCCGGACGCGTACCTCGCGCCAGATCGCCCAGACGAACATGCGGCTGGTGTT
>CAZWWW010000412.1:0-3316 GCA_964637715.1 uncultured Phycisphaeraceae bacterium
TGCGCCGAGCCCGATCCTCTATAAGGGCGACATCATCACCCTGGTCGGGGGTACCAGGCATGGCGTTGTCGCATTCAACCCAGCCGATGGGTCGGTGGTTTGGGCCAGCAAGCCGCACGACATCAGCTATGCCTCGCCGAGGGTCATCAACGTCGACGGTCAGGATCAAGTCGTGTTCATGACGTCAACGGCGGTCATGGGCTTGGACGCAGCCGACGGGAAGCATCTATGGGAATCCCCGGTCATCAATCAATACAAGAACAACGCGGCGGATGTTGTCTGGGGAGCGGACAACCGATTGTGGGTGGCCACGCAGGTGGACGGCGGCACGCGGGTGCTGAAACTGTCGCGCAGCGGCGACACGACGAACGTCAAGCAGGAGTGGTTCAACGAGAAAGTGAAGGTATTTCATTGGAACGCGGTGCGCGTGGGTGACTATGTCTACGCATCGATCGGCGGACGGGTCACGACACTGGCGGCGGTGGACGTTACGACCGGCACAGTCGCCTGGCGCGAACGCGGGTTCGACAAAGCGCTGTGCATCTACGCCGACGACAAACTCATCTCGCTCGACGAGACCGGCACGCTGCGCCTGGCGCGGGTGTCGCCCGAAGGGGTCAAGGTTTTGTCGGCTTGTCCGCTGACCGAAAAGGTGTCCTGGACCGTGCCGACGCTGGTGGGCACGACGCTCTACGTCCGCGACAGCAAACGGATCATGGCCCTTGATCTCGGATAGCGCGAGCTCGGGTCGTGTAACCGCGAGTCAACTGATCGGTGTCTGTTGGCCGCGAACTGCCAGTGGTTTGGATCATGCCACCGGAGGACAGGGTACCGGTTGCCGGCCTGCGGCGCGCTCATGCAACGGATCATCTTCGCGCCATGTTGAACGTTTCAATTCGAGCACCGTGGGGCTTGAGGGGCATCGAGCTGCTTGCCACGGCGCGCCTTTTGCCGCGTCCCGTTACCACGGCGCATCGAGCGGGATTGCTCGCTGGAACACCACGGAACCTCATTTGTTGATTGATGCCTGATCGGGTATTGATTGTGCTTCTCGACATGGAGGCCCGCTTATGCCGTCATGCACCTGCGTGTGTGGAGCGCGATATCGGTTCGCACAAGAATCGATTGGAAAGAAAACGAAGTGCAGGAAGTGCGGTGTCGTATTCACCCTCGAAGCCCCGACGCCGGGGCCGATTCCACTCGCCGACGAGGGCATCATTCCCCTGGCCAAGGACGAACCGACCGACAACCCGGAGATGCCGTCCCCCGGAACGAAACCCGGTGCAGCGTCCGGCGTGTCAGCAGGCACATCCCCCGACGCCCCCTCGCTACCACCCGGATTCGTACCGCCGGATGTGATTATCGAACCGCCGGAGCGCGTCCGCACTTACGTCGGCGATCTGCTCGAATCGTTCGTATTCATGTTCCGCTTAGAGAGTATCATGACCTTTTTGTTCATGTGGTTCATCCTTGCGTTCGCGCGCATGCTCCTGCCCTTCGGCGGGCTCATGGGGATGGCCGGGTTGTTCGTGGTGGCCGGGTGGTACTGCGCGTTCCGGTTCGAGGTGGTGGGCAACGCCGCCGCGGGAGAGGTGGGGCTCCCCGAAGTATCATTAAGCGAGGGCTGGGTCGATGGGATCATTGTACCGTTCTTCAACTGGGTCGGCAGTTGGCTGATTGTCATGATCCCTGCCGGCATTGGCTTGGGGTTGGAGATCGGGTTCGGGCGCATCGGATTGCTCAACGTCGTCCAGATGCTTACCGGCGACGCATCCACGTTGATTGTCGAAGCAGTGCGGAATGAATCGTTCCTGTTCCTTGGGGGTCTGGTTCTCGGTTTGTTCATGTGGCCTATCATCGTGCTCTGCTTTGCGCTCGGGGGCGTGTCGAGTCTGGGACGGTTGGATCTGATCGTGGAAACAGTCTTCAAGACGTTCCCGTATTACGTGCTGACGGTGTTGATTATCTACGCAACGGTAGCGTTGAGGCCGCTGGGCGACCTGATGGGATCGGGATACATGATGCGAATCCTTTCCATCGGGTTCGGTCTCTATCTGGAACTCATCGGGCTACGCGCGGTCGGTTTGTTCTACCACCATTACAAAGACAAATTCGCGTGGTCGTGGGGATAAGTGGAGTAATCATGCGCCCTTAGCCGTTGTTTGTCGCCGTATCGAGTCGATGTAGCGGATGAAACTGTGATTCGACTGCTCGGCAGGTACCCGACGAGAGAGCTTGTTCCGGTGGTTCAGTGCGCTTCGCGTACAAGGATAAAATCGTTTCGGTTTGATCCGAGTATCCTTGCTGTCACGTTCCGTCGGTTACAGGCACATGAAGGTTGCGAGCGTGCACGTCCATCCCTACAGTAATGATGGCTGTCCTCCGACACCCGGCGTGAAACAGCGCCGTGAATACATTGCTCCGGTCGGCTCAGACCCCGGGCTTGCGCCGAGGCCGAACGTACGCGGACGCGTACCGGCGGACAGTATTATTGAGGCATTGCCGGTCGAATCGCTGGTTCGACCGGGCAAATGACTGAAAAAAGCGATGCCGATAAAGAGTGGACGGCGTAACCGCATTTGTCGGCATGTGGTGCCGCGCTGACGATCATGCCGCGCAAGATCAATTCATCCGCTCGCGTTTCCGCGAACCCTGGGGCTTTAGCCGGGCATCCTCGCCTCGTCCTTGCTTCAGGCAGTCCGCGCCGCGCCGCACTAATGCGTACACACGGCTTTGCCGTCGAGATTGTTGAGCCTGCGGTTCCCGAACCCGCCCGCCTGGCTGATACGGGTACCGTGTATGACTACGCCGAAGCGGTGAGTTATTTCAAAGCCCGGTGTGTGGCCCGGGAGAATCGGGACGCGTGGATCATCGCCGGTGACACGGTGGCGGCACGGGACGACGTCGTGTTCGGGAAACCGGTTGATCGAGACGACGCGGGGCGTATTCTTTCCGCTCTGGCGGGAACGACACACGAGGTGATTACCGGCGTCACGCTGCTGGATGCCCGCAGCGGCGAACGGCAGATCGAGCACGAGGTGACGCGCGTAACCATGAAGCCGCTATGCGATCAAGAGATCGAACGGTATCTCGATACGGGTGCATGGAAGGGCAAAGCGGGGGCTTACGGTATTCAGGATCACGGCGACGCGTTTGTCACGAAGATCGACGGCAGTTTCAGTAACGTCGTCGGGTTTCCCATGGAATTGATCGTGGAGATGTTCGAGCGCTGGAAACAGGCGGGCCGTCGAGATGAAGCGAAACCCTAGTGCAGCGTCACAGCTTATTCTTAGGGTTCGTTGTGGGTGGCATGGGC
>CAZWWW010000413.1:0-3308 GCA_964637715.1 uncultured Phycisphaeraceae bacterium
ATCACGGTATTGCCCATATCGCGCAGGGTGCACAGCGAGTCCAGCAGGCGTTCGTTGTCGCGGGCGTGCAGTCCGATGCTCGGTTCGTCAAGCACGTAAAGAACGCCGACCAACCCGGCCCCGATCTGAGAGGCCAGGCGAATCCGCTGCGATTCTCCGCCGGAAAGCGTCGGGGCGGATCGGTCCAGTGAGAGGTAATGGAGCCCCACGTCGCACAGAAATGTTAGCCGACCATCCAGCTCGCGCAGCACGTCGTCGGCGATGAGTTGCTGCGTCGCCGTCAGGGTAATGCCCTTGAGAAACGCGCGGGCGTCGCTGATGGACAAGGCACACAACTCGCACAGATTCAGTCCCCCGATTCGAACGGCCAAGGCTTGCGGGTTCAATCTGGCTCCGTGACACACCGGGCACACCGCCCGACGCATATATTTTTCGTAGTACGCCCTAACCATAGGGGAATTGGCCTTGCGGTATTTCTCGTGCAATTCGGCCAACACGCCGGCGAACGTACCGCCGTGTCGCCACACACCGCCGGACCAGCGCCACGCGAACGTCAGGTGTGCGTTCCCCGTTCCGTACAACAGCGCGTGGCGAGCGGGCTCGGGTAGTTTGCCCCACGGCGTTTTCAGATCGACCCCGAGATGATTCGCCACGCCCTCATAGATATGTCGCCGCCATTTCCCCACCCGCCCGCGCATGCGCATCGGCTCGACCGCACCGCCCAGAAACGTTCGGCGCGGATTGGTCACCAACAGCGCCGGATCGAAGTCGACCGTTTCCCCGAGCCCGTCACAACGCGAACACATACCCGCCGGCGAATTAAAACTGAACAGCCTCGGGCTCGGCGGCTCGAAGCTGACGTCGCAGGTCGTACACGCATAGTGCGACGAGAGAAGCAGGTCGCTTGCATTCGACCCGTCTGCCCCCACAGCGGTGCGGCGTCGAGAAAGGCGGGAACCGGCGGCGAGGCGATCTGCGCGCAAGGCAGATCCGGTACGTCGAGAGGAACGCGCGCCGACGCCGCCGGGCACGTGCACCATCACCGAACCCTTGCTGAGCGAAAGCGCCTGCTCCACCGCTTCCGCCACGCGCGCTCGATTCGCGGCGGATAAGGTCAAGCGGTCGATGACGATGTCGATATGGTGTCGAACGTTTTTCGTCAGACGGGGGGCATCGGACAAGGGAACGATCTCACCGTCGATCCGCGCCCGCGCATACCCCTGGCGAATCATATCCTCGAACAAATCCCGGAATTCGCCCTTCTGCCCGCGAACGACCGGCGCGAGGATCATGGCCTTGGTGTCTGGCGGCAGTTCCAGAATGCGCGCGACGATCTGCGCCCGCGACTGCGCGGCGATGGGCTTTCCGCAGGACGTGCAATGCTGTTGCCCGACGCGGGCAAACAGAACGCGCAGGTAATCGTGAATCTGCGTGATGGTGCCGACGGTGCTCCTCGGGTTCCAGCCGCTCGTTTTTTGCTGAATGGCGATCGCCGGACTCAAGCCCGTGATCTGATCGACGTCCGGTCTGGCGAGTTGCCCGAGAAACTGCCGGGCGTAGGCACTGAGTGATTCGAGGTAGCGGCGCTGCCCCTCGGCGAACAGGGTGTCGAAGGCGAAACTGCTCTTGCCGCTGCCCGAGACGCCGGTGAAGCAGATGAGCTTGCCGCGCGGCAGTGTCAGCGAGACGTTTCGCAGGTTATGCTCGCGCGCTCCCTTGACCGTAATCGTGCGCGAATCCATACATCCCTACATGCCCGGCGGTGTGGTGGTCGTCGATCGAGCCGACGTCGCCACGATGGACCGCCGCTTCTGATCGAACCCCGTATGCACGACGCGCCACATCCCTTCATCGCGTGCCAACCAGACGATCAACACGACGCGCGCGTTGACATCCCCGTCGGGCGGGGTCACTTCCATCTCCACGGCGACCTCGTCGGTCTCCGGATCGATCCGGTTCCGCTCCGCCACCGGACGAACCACCAATCGCTTACGGGCCTCGTCCCAGCTCTTGGGAAAGTCGTCGACATAGTAGGAAACCGTAGGCGTCCAGCGATAGACGACGTTGTACACGAACTCATCCCGATCCAGCGTCGTCCTGTTGAAATGCTGAATGACGTCGGCGGCACACAGATCAAGCTCGCGATTTAGCGCCGCGTTACGATCCGCGGGCGTCCTGGCCCGGAAATCATCATACATGGCGCGCAGCGCGGCATAAGCGACGCGCTCGGGGGGAGCACTTTCGTCGAGCCTCACCCCGTCAACGGTCACGAGTCCGACGGTGACGTGGGGAATCGTTCGTCCCGCCAGACGAACGTCGCGCGAACAGGCCCCAATCAGACACAAACCCACCGCCGCCAGCCACGGCCCAGCGGCCCTTACGTTTCCGAACAGGTTCCGAACCATCATGCACCCAGTGTACCCGCCCGCCGTCCAAACGCAACGGCGTGCCTTGTCGTGTTTTGCGGTGGTGGCTACACTAAACCTGAAAGAATTGTGACCGGGGAACCCGCGATCCGGGCGTTCGCGCACAGCAGCACATGGCCGAGCTCAATAACAACCTCTGGGCACCGTGGCGGATGGAGTACATCCGTTCGCTTGCTGATACGGGAACAAAGGACGGCTGTTTTCTCTGTGACTACTGGGACGATCCGGAACACGACGAAACCAACCGCGTCCTCTGGCGCAAACCCGCCACGTTCGTCGTCATGAACCGTTTTCCCTACACCAACGGGCACCTGCTTGTTGCCCATGCACATCATATCGCGGACTTCGAGTCGCTCGAGGTCGACACGCTTGTCGAAATGACCACGACGATTCGGGACGCGGTGGCGGTTTTGCGACGAACGATTCACCCGCAGGGGTTCAACGTCGGCTACAACATCGGTCACTGTGCGGGCGCGGGATTGCCCGGGCACCTGCATGCCCACATCGTTCCGCGCTGGCCGGGTGATACGAACTTCATGGCGGTGCTGAGCGATGTGCGTATGATCCCCGACGCACTTGATGCACTGTGGCGAGAACTCAAACAATCAGCCGACGCGATGAGATTGGTAAACGGTGCGTAGTACTCTGACACACGTGATTCGATGGGTTTCATGGGCAAGCAGCAGCTTGCCCATGTTGCTGGGGGGGCGGTCACGGGCAAACAAGTTTGATTCACTCGTAGAAACCCCGTTTTCGGCGAAATCACCCCCTTGGGCGAAAGCGTCAGGGCCGGTTTTTCGCGCGGTTTGGAGTTTTTACGAATGAATCAAGTTTGCCCATGCCACCCACAACGAACCCTAAGAATAAGCTGTAACGCTGCAC
>CAZWWW010000414.1:0-3300 GCA_964637715.1 uncultured Phycisphaeraceae bacterium
GGCTTAACGGTGTGAATCAGTCCGCCGACGTTGAGCACGATGGAGATCATCGCCTTGTCGAACTCAATGCGCGTCCCCGGCACGCCCTTGGCATGGTGAAACGCATAGTCGTGCGCGCTAAGGATCGCCTCGATGCGCGCTCGCTCCAACGCACCGCCCCCGGCAAACACCATCGACCCTTTCTTTTCGAGAAGGTAGACGGTGTCCTTGCCCATCCCGCGGCGCCCACCCGCCTGTAGCGAAATGCCCCGAACCACCCGCTCCAACAGCACCGCCTTCATCGACTCGTCCACGCCCGGCAGGCGCTCCATAAGCATGGCCTCATCGATCTGACTCTCATAGGTGCTGACGGTCTGCTCCATCAACACGCCGTTGGACAGCACCAGCAGAATGGGCACACGCCGGCGAATGTCGTCGATTGAGCGCAGGTGCCCGCGGACCGCCAGGTTTTGAAGAAAGCGCGTCAATTCCCGCGTGAACAGGCCTAGCTGGTCAGGGTTGCAACACACCAGCAGCAGCTCGGGCGTTCGGTTCAACGCATCGGCTTCGAGAAGATTCGCCAGGATTCTGCCGTGCAGGGGAATCGCGCGTTGTCGTCCTCCGTCCAGAAGATTCAGCGTTCCCGAGTTCTTGAGCGTTTGGGTGATGCCTGTAGCCCCTCGACCCACGAAACACTCCGCGCGCGCATGAATAAAGAACGCGACGCCCAAGGCGCCGGGCGGATGAACGCCAAGTTCATCGGTGCGCAGCATGATTCATCGAACTCCGTTGGGGACGATCCATCTCGACGGCGAGCAACGCCGCACCGTACGCCCCCGCGTGCTGCGGCATCGGCGGCAACAGCACCTCCGTTTCGAGCACTTCTTCCAGCGCCCGCAGCAGCGCCCGGCAGTGGGCAGCCACGCCCCCCGTCGCCGCGACGATTCCGTCTCGAGCCTCCAGCATCTCCGCGACGCGCGTGGCAATCGAACGAAACAGACCCATCGCGATATCCTGCGGCGGCTGCCCGTCCTTGATACGCTCGATCACCTCCGTACCGGCAAACACCGTGCAGTAACTATTCACTACGGCGCGCTCCGTGGAGGTCATCGCCAGCTAGTCCAGTTGCGCCAATGACAACCCGAGTTTGAACGCGGTCGATTCGAGAAACGTGCCCGTCCCGGCTGCGCACTTTGCGTTCATACGATAACTCGCCATGCGCCCGCCTTCGCCCAGGCGAATCACCTTCGTGTCCTGTCCGCCGATATCAATGACGTTTCGCACGTCGGGATACCACTCGCGGGCTCCGCGCGCATGGCAGGTGATTTCGGTGACACACTTGTCCGCCAGGACGACCCGTTCGCGTCCGTATCCCGTGGCCACACAATGTTTGATGTTGGTATCCTCGCCCCCGGCCTGGGCCAGTGCATGAAGAAGGGCGATCCTGGTCGCCTCGATGTAGTCTAACCCCGAGCTGACGACGTGGTGCCCCACCAACATCGCGCTTTCGTCCAGCATGACGCACTTGGTTGCCGACGAGCCGACGTCGATACCGACATACAACGCCCCGCTCATCGCGCATGCTCCTCAAGCTGTTCGAGAAACGCTTCGATGGTGGTCATGGTCTGCGCCGTCGAAAAGAATCGCGCGTCGCTGAGGTCGCCGGCAATCACCAGCACCGGCTTATTCTCTTGCTCGCGAATGCGCTGCGCCATGCCGAACCGTGAGTTGGTGTTGTTCGGGCAGGTGCGCGCGTTGTGGAATATCGCGCCGTCGATATCAAAGCGTTCGAACATTTGTGTGAGGAAACGCTGCTTGAACACCTCGTCGCGATTGATGAAAATCTCTATGCTGGTGCGCGCCATCCACTCGAGCGGATCGCCGCCATCGAACGGCTCGAACGCCCACGAGTTGCAATAGGTGCTGGCCGCGACGACCGCCTTGAGATCGAAAAACTTTTCCGAAAGCTCGCGCAGCTTCGGCCAAATGGGCATCCCCTCCCAATAAATACGAAAACGCTCATCGGGCACGGCGCCGACGCCTTCCGCCACCCGCTGATTCAACTCGGCCAGTAACCCTTCGTAGTACTCAATGGCTTTCTGCGACCCGCGCATGAGGATCACGGGGGCCATATGAATCGCGCCGTCGAAAAACGTCATCGCCGCAGGATGGGCGCGCGCCGTATCGAGCACGTTTTCCCACAAAGTGCTCGCCCGGCTCGACAGCGCCACCACCTCCTTGAGGCGGTCACGATCGAGCCTCATTCCGAACACTCCTTCGATGTCTTCGATCAACCGCTCAAGCAACCCGCGAACGAACGCGACATGCTCCGGCGTCACCTGACCCAAATGGGCGGGTGGACACACGCCCATGATGGCGGCGTCGTAGCGCCGGGCGTGAAAGCTCCACCAGTCCTGCACTTCGCGGCACTGGTTCGTGCTGTAGACGAGAAGGTCCGGCTTGGGCGGACCCGAAATGCCGAACACCTCGGTCAGCGGACTCATACCAGCCAGCGTTGATCCGATGTCGCTGGTCATATAGGAACAGGACTCCGCGCTGTACCCGACACCCACCGCACGCGGAATAAGCTCATGACTGATACGCCGCGCACCAAGCAGCGCCCCGTGATTCTCCGGGAAATACACGTCAAACCCCATGGCCGCGAGGATTTCGCACGGACCGACCGAGGTACACCACGCCACCCTGCGTCCCGGATCATGAGCAGCCGCATCGAGATCGAGAAAATGGGCGCGCATCAGCAGAGCGAGGCGCTGTTGCGCCTTAATCTCGACTCGTTTGACTGCGACCCTGGTGGTATTCAATTCGCGCCTACGGCGTTACGATGGACCGTAACGACACGCCCTCCTTCATCACCGAAAAAGCCTCTTCCAGTTGTTCCAGTTTGAACCGGTGCGTCACCAGACGCTTCACATCGATCGCACCCGACTCCACCATCCGAATCAGCGGCCTGTAATCGAGCGGGCGACACCCCAAAGAGCCGAGCACTTCTATCTCTTTGAACATGATCTTGCCCGCCACCAACGATATTTTTTCGTGTGTATAACCCACCACGCAGAGGCGCCCGCCGATACGCACGCACTCGAAGGCTTCCTCGATCGTCCGCGCGTTGCCGATCACCTCCATCGCAATGTCCGCGCCGCCGCCCGTGAGCTTCTTGACCTCTTTGCTCACCCGCTCGACCTTCGACGCGTTAATGGTCCGGGCGGCGCCGAACTCGGACGCCCATTGCAACTTGCGCTCGTTGATATCAACGGCGATGACATAGCCGCCGCTGGCTGCGGCGAGTTGCACCGCACTCAT
>CAZWWW010000415.1:0-3299 GCA_964637715.1 uncultured Phycisphaeraceae bacterium
CTCAGCGCGAAGAACGTTGTTCTGACGCCGCATCTCGCCGCTTCGACGGTGGAAGCGCAGGCGCAGGTCTCCATCGAAGCCGCCGACGCACTGCTGGCGTATCTGCTCGAAGATGAGATTCGATCGGCGGTCAACGTCAGCGGTATGCCGCACAGTCTCACGCCGCGCCAGCACGCCTTCGTCGATCTGTGCGTGCGCATGGGAACGATTCTTTCTCCGTGGTGTGCCGACGGTGTGGATCACATTACCTTGACCGCTATCGGGGAAGGCTTGCAAGATTTGGCGGGGACGTTGTCGTGGCAAGCAATGGTCTCGGTGATGAGTCCACACGTCGAAGAGCGTCTCAACCTTGTCAACGCAAAGGATATGGCCAAGCGGCGGGGGATTGCGGTTGACCACACGGTGCAGTCGGCTGCGCCGGGGCACGCCGCCTCGGTGCGCGTTACCCTTGAATCCCGCGGGGACAAGCACGAGATCGAGGGGACGGTGTTCGCCGATCTCAAACCGCGCGTGCTGTCGATCGACGGCTATCGTATGGAGATTGTCCCCGAGGGGGCGATGGCGTTGATCTTCAACGACGACAGGCCGGGCGTGATCGGATTGGTCGGGCAGAAGTTCGGCGAGGCGGGTCTTAACATCGCGGACATGGCCCTGTCGCGTCGTGGCAAGACCGCGCTGATGTTGCTTAAGCTCGACGGTCCCCTGCCGGACACCCTGCGTGACGAACTCCGCGCCTGCAAGCCGCCCATCCTCTCCGTTCGCAGGGTGAACCTCATGCCGGTTTCAGGCGAAGCGGCGGCGTCGTGAGCCGTGGATTCGGCGCAGCGAATATCTTTGGCGGTCCGGGGGTTTCCGTCTGGCTGCGTTTCGACCATGCCAAATCGCACGTAATCCGGTTCGTTGCAACAACAGCAGGGCCCGCCCTCGTTCGATCAGGTGTATTCCGGTGTGGGCGGTGCGGGTTCGGGAGGTTTCGACGTGCGCCCGACGATGAACACGATCAAGGTGAGCACCAGCGCGCCGGCACCGAGCGCCTCGTACCAGGGATGGTTGTACGCGCTGGACATCACATCACCGACGGCCATCGCCGCCAGGGCCGCCACCAGCGCATAGGGCAACTGCGTCCACACATGCTCTTCCAATGTGCATTCGGAGGCGATGGCGGAAAGCACGGTGGTGTCGCTGATCGGAGAACAGTGGTCACCGAAGACCGCACCGGCTAGCACCGAGCCGATCGATGCATAAAACAGCGACATCGCTTCAGACGCTTCGATGCTGCCACCGAGCCGGGCGGCAATCTCCACCACCGCGGGACAGAGGATACCCATCGTGCCCCACGACGTGCCGGTTGAGAAGGAAATCACCCCGGCGGTGATGAACACAGCCAGCGGCAGCCAGTGCATGTCGAAATGAGCTTTGTTCAAATGTTCGACGGCGACTGCACCGAGTTGAAGGTCGCTGAGCAGTTGAGAGAGCGACCACGCCAGTACGAGGATCACGACCGCGGGGAACATGCGACACATGCCGTCGACCCCGGCGTTGATCGACTTAACGGTTGAAACCGCGCGGGCGCCGATGGTCAACAGGACCGCCGCAAACGCTGAAAGTATCGCCCCGTAGAGAATCGAGTCGTACGGGTTGGCGTTGCTGATGACTTGAGAGACTTTTCCCCACCAGGGTGTCGACGCCCAGACGGATGCGCCCTGCGCATCGAGCGCGCTGATGGACTTCATCGTAGCATCCGAACCATAGCCGTTGACCACAAGGACGACGATGGTGGTGAAAATCAGCACGAGCACGGGTATCAGCCCGAGCCACCAGCGGGCGGGCGGTTCAGTCGTGGTTGTTGATTGCGGCAGCGCTTCGAGCGAGGCGGTGACGCTGCCTTGCGCTTTCGAATCGGCGCCTTCGTCGTCGAGCAGTCCGGCGGCGCGGCGCTGGGCCCGCTTCATCGGACCGAAGTCACGGCCGGTAAGTGACACGAGAAACACCAGGAACAACGCCAGAATCGGGTAGAAACGGTAAGGGATACTGGCGATAAACGCTTCCATACCCTTGGGTAAGGTACCGTTCTGATTGAGCAGAAACGCAGGTGCACCGGCAGCGGCCACATGATTCAGCCCGTCCTGAATAAAGCCGATTTCCGCCCCGACCCAGGTTCCGATGAGCGCCAGGGACGCAACGGGGGCGGCGGTTGAATCCACGATGTAGGCGAGCTTGGCCCGCGAGAGCTTCAACCGGTCGAATACCGGTCGCATCGTCGGTCCGACGATCATCGCATTGGCGTAGTCGTCGAAAAACACAACCATACCGGCGAACCACGACGTCAACGCACCGCGCCGCTGCGACTGCGATTCTCCCGTTACCACGCGCACGAGCCCGCGCGTGCCCCCGTTGTGGCCTATCACGCCGACCATGAATCCGATCACGAGCGTAAACACGATAACCATGATGCGCCCGAGGGCTTTGTCAGACGAGGGGTTGTTGTGGATCACGCCGAGAATGTAGGTCTCGATGGCCAAACGGAACCCGCCGACGAGTGGATTGGCTTGCGTCATGGGGTCGCCGACGGGGCGACAGGGCAGCATCATGTAGGCCCCGACGAGAATACCGACCACGAGCGCGGGGATCACCTGGCGGGTAAAGATGGCCAGAATGATCGCCACGAGCGCCGGGGCGAGTATCCACAAACCGTAGGTCTTGGGGTCTTGCGGGACGCGGGCAGTGCTGGGAGCGATCGAATCTTTCGATTCTTGGTTGCCCACCGTATCGCCTGCGCTTGTCCTCGGCGCGATGGACGCCGGTGCTGCGTTGTTCGACAGCGCTGTGTCCGACGGCACTGCGGTGTCCGACGCTGTGGCGGTATGGGGCGAGACGGGTTCGGTTGTCGGCACCTCTCCGGAAGGCGGATCAGCAACGGCTGCCGTCGTCGTCCGGCTCGCGCCGGCGGGCCGGGTATCAGCGGACACGCGCAGGGCGGTCGCGTTCGCAATGAGCCACACGCAGCCAGCCAGCAACAGGAACCATGATAACTTGTCTCGTAGTCTCACCGTTTACCCACCCTGCGTTGCCGGATAGTGATTCGCAGTTCGTGGTGTGATATTCTTTCACACCTGTTCACCTCGAACCCCTCACCCAGCCGCCCGTCTTAGCGCATTTCCCGTTTTTGTGCTCCGAGCCGCGGGCTTTAGGCCCGCGCGATCTTCCGGGTCTCGATGCCGGGTCGGGTGTCCGAGCACCGGCACATGAAAACGATAAATGCTCTAATGCCTTTAGAGCCGATACGCTCCCTCAATTCG
>CAZWWW010000416.1:0-3294 GCA_964637715.1 uncultured Phycisphaeraceae bacterium
GCATCTCGTGGCACCGTATTAGGGTGTATCAGAATTTATGGCGAGTAGCACTAGCACCGCGCTTATATCCAAGAAGTTCGGCTGAGCCACACCGCCGAACGGCGCTACCACGTCACCCCATTTCCCTGTCGTAATAAACAGAGGTTCCGATCCGCAACCGCCGTTGAGATAGTCTTGTCGGATCATACGGACCTCGTAGGTCGCCCCGGGAATGATCTCCCGACCCGTGACGTGCAGCACGTCGACCGGCGGGTTCCATACGCCGAAGCTCGGCGACGACTGCAGTGCGGACACCCAAATATTGTGACCCTCCGTGTCTGGCATGAAGTCCCAGTCGGTGCTCACATACCACCAATCCCCTTCGCAGTCGTCCGAACCGGGGCGATCAATGAGCTTGATCCGAATGGCCAGGTCCGTCGACGGATCACTTCCCGGGCAAACGAGAGATAACGGTTCTTTGGGTCCCCGCTCGGATCAGCGCCGGGCGCCGGCGCGATTTCGGAGCACAACGACACGCCGCATTTCGACGCGTTGGGACCATATCCATCGGGAAAAGCCGACGGTATAAACGACTGCGATCCGCACACGTCGCCGTCAAAAACACCGTCCACGATAACCGGCGGTTGCCGGCCGTTCGAGGTGATCATACCCGTCATGTCCCCCCCGATGTCAATCTCACTTTCGCTGATGTCGCCGGTGATAATGGTCCCGCTCATGTCTCCGGCGATCGACGGGTAAACCGCCGTCCATGTGCCTGGTGCGTCAATCAACCCGGCCATGAACCCGCCGAAGTTCAGTTCCACGCGGAACACCTGATCCAGATCGCTCAGGATGCGCAGTGTCCCCGACGAATTACCGAGGATCTCGAAGGGCACCGGTCGATCGATATCGCCTTGCAGAATCAGTTCGCCGTCGATCCCACCGGTAATGAAGTTTTGCCCCGGACCGGCAAACATGAGCGTGGTCAACGTCGAACCCGGCGGGATCGTGCCGATGGTCATACCATCAATCCAGCTCTCAACCGTGAAGGTGCCCGGCTGACTCTCACCCTGGCCGATGCCGCCCACGTCGATCCCCCGGGCGACGCCGGCAACCGTTCCGCTCAACAGGCCGCCGTTCCCCTGGCTTGGATCGCTCTGCACGGGCGTCGCGTGAACACGCTCGTGGATGTGCCCCGGCAACTCTACTCGGACGCTTGACCACAAGCTCGAACTTTGCGCGGGAATGTCAATCGTGTTGACGCTTTGGACACTGGTGCCGGGTGTGGTACCGAGTTCGACTTTAATGCCATCTATGGCACCGACCCACGCGGCGGTCACCGTGCCCAGCAACGCCGGCTGACCATTCACCGTCCGCCCCACGCGCCATCGATCGATCGGGATCCCGCCGACCTCCGTGCGCTTGAGAATCACATCCGGCGGGCAGACGGAGTTGTCCACGTCGTAATCGAGACCCTCTTGTGGCTGTCCAGCCACTCCGACCCACTCGACGGTTACGGTTCCCTGCCCGCACTGCGGGTCCTCCCAGCCGTGGTCGGTGACGAAGCTGTCGATGATCGCCTGATAGTTCGGGGAGAGGTTGCTGAGGTCGCCATCGTCGTCATCCACAGCCAGCACCTCGGACAGCACGGACTGGGCAACCTGTCCGATGGTAACGAAGAGGAAATCGACAAACAGATCCGACGTTTGATTGAGCCCGATACGTTCACGTAGATCCCAAAACGCACCCGCCATGGGCAGCCCCCGGCAATGTGGTGCAAGACAATTCGAGCACCAATTCGGCAACGAACCGCAGTCGTTTAACCGGGCGTTGAACGTGAGATCGCGCCCCGGTTGCCCATCGCTGTGCAAATCGATGCCGATGAATGGCGTGTCCCAGGTCAGACCCATGACCGTGTCCGCTGCTCCTTCGTGAAACGGCCGCGACGGTGTGGGCACGATCATATCCACGAGAAAATGCCCGTATTCGTGCGAGATTATGGTCGAAAACGCGGCGTTGTTGCAACCGTTTCCGGCACGATAGAAACCGACCAATTGTGATAATGGGTTGTAGAATGCGTTACAGGTGTCGTTTACGTTGGCTATGGCAATGATAGGCCGATCGACCGGCGCGTAATTGCCGAAATACTGATTGAACCACGCATGGGTCTTGTTCACGCCGATGAACGCGTTGACCTGCGCCGTGGCGAATTCATCGGCCCAGGGGGAACAGGTTGGATCGGTTGGATTGAAGGTGAAGTCCGCTACGTTGGTCGGCGGGGTGGCTGATTGTTGCTCGAACAGGATGGGTCCGGCGCTGTTTTCGACGATGACCCAATCGCTAGCCAGGCTGGCGCTGATGTTCACCGGAACGCCGTCCGGCAGTCCCTGGAAACGGTAGAAACCGTTAGCGCCTACCGATTCGACAAGCTGAGTACTTGTCGTTACGAACATGCCTTCAAGCGGTTGAAGAACGGGACAACTGTTGGGGTTGGTCGGGTTGTCCGCCGCACAACATGGCGTCGAGTATCCTTCGGCCAAACCGGCCACATCGCCGTTGTAGATCAGGTTGTCGACACCTACGATGTCACCCTTGTTGCTGTGAACAAAGAACCGATACGCCTCGGTGGTTCCCGCCCCCATGAACCGCCATACGCGATGAAGCACACGGCGATCGTCTTCGTAGATCACTAGCTCGGGTTGCGTGAACGTGTCCACGCCGGTGTATAACGGTGAGGCGGACACGACCGAAACGGCTTGCGATGCGGTCACGAGATCCGGCGCAAGTGGCGTGGCTGGATGAGGTACCAACCGGATGCCGACATGGCCTATTCGCTCGGTGGCCCCCATTAGCACCGGGATCTTGACAACCGCCCCATGGACCGGCAGCCCTTCGATGCGCTGCGAATAAGTAAAGACGGTAAACTTGCCGCCGACATCGACCTCGCCTTGCAGAACGAGATCGGCTCCGACGACGCCGAACGCATCGGCATTATTGTCGACGAACGACTGGACGAACGCGGGCGTCGTTGTTACCGCTGGGTCGTTTTCCGCCATCGGGACGCCATGGAGTGCCACGAGGCGATCCAACTGAAAGACGGCCCGCAGTCCTGGATGCGCTTGCTGAGGTCCGCCGTTGCGGCGGTCACGGTACCGGCCTCCGCATGCACCGCAGTGACGGCCACCAGCAGGGTAACCCCCGCACGAGCCAGTCGCGCATAGGATCGGTGTCGATCCTGTGAGACGGGGGTTACTACGCTTTGATGTCGAGGCGTTTTCAACTGTGACATGGCGGGAACTCCTTTGCTGATTCCAA
>CAZWWW010000417.1:0-3293 GCA_964637715.1 uncultured Phycisphaeraceae bacterium
CCCACATGTACTCCGACACGATCAGTTCCTCCCACGTCGGCACCGCCACAGCACACCCCTCCTATCCGCCCGCACCATCTGCCAACGCTTGCTCAACAAGGTCTGGACCTATGGGAAGCGCCTCCGTTTCAACCAGGGCGTAAATCAGTTTCTCGATCTCCCATACGATGCACCCGGACGTTCATAGCACTTCGGCATCGACCCGCCGTTCGTACAAACCACGACGCACGTCCTCCATCCAATCCACAACGCGTTCCAGCGCCCAGCGGTAGACGACGACCCGTTCAAGTTCGGGCATGAGCTCTTCCACAAGCGTGCGTACGTCACCCTGCGCGCGGGAGAGGCGCACGGCCTGTCGCACCTGCGCACGACCGAGGCGTCCCGTGCGGTCCACAACCGCTTTGATGTCATCGATCCCCTGATTGACTTCCTTCTGCGCATCGCGGATCGCTTCCAGCGCCTCACGCACCTCCGCCAGCGTGCGGCGAAACGCTTCCCGCTCCGCCTCACGGGCCTGTGCATCCAGTTGCTCATAGGCATCCCGCAGGCGCGCAATCGCACGCTCTTGAGCCTGAACCGCCTGCCCGGCGCTTGTCGCGCGAACCTGTTGTTCCGCCTCGCGCATCGCGTCGACCGCCCTGCGCAGCACGGGCGTCACAACGGCGGTGCGCTCGTTGACCGAAAGGTCGTCCGCCACCGCATCGGTATTGGTCCGTATCCGGCGCTGCTCCGCCCCAAGCGATGCGAAGTGCTTAGCGTCGGTACGTAGCAGTTCCGCTTCGTGTGTGGCATCGCGGACCGCGGTCTCATCCTCGATAAGCCCGGCCAGTAATTCTCGAGCGTCGTCGAGACGTTTGCGTAACTCGGCGAGCGCGCGATCCTGCCGCGACCGCAACGCGGCGATCACTTTGCGCATAGCCTGGGATACTGCCTTCTGCTCGAGCATCGCGCGGGCCGTCCGGTTTTGCTCGATCGCCTGCGCCGCTGCCTGTAGTCGAGACGTCACGTCGTTAGCCCGCGCCGCACGCAACGCGTCGTCGATGGCTGCCGCCGAGGCGGCATCCCGCTTTCCGGCGTTTTCGCGTTCTCGCGCCATCCGCTGCAACAACGTGTCCACATCGCGCGCGATTTGTTTCTGTTCAGTACCGACGCGCCGCAGCGAAGCGGATTCCTCGCGCGACAGGGAGTCCGTCGACCGTCCGAGCATACTCTTTCCAAGGGTACCTGTTTGCACGCGTAGTGATTCCTGCCGTTCCAATAGTTCGCGCGCACGGGTCATAAGCCCCTGAAACCCACCCCATAGCGCAACGGATTTCAGGAGTCTGTGCATCTCGTCCAGCGCCCGCCGCTGCGCCGCGCCCGCTTGTGTCAGCGCTTCCCCCTCGTGGGGTACCGCCAACCCCTCGCCCGCGCGCTGCAGCGCAACCCCCGCTTCGCTGACCGGACCCGCCGCTGTCGCCCGGAGTGACTCACCCATATCGCGCAGACTCGCCCGCGTCTCTTCGGTACCCACTCCGTTTTGCCTCATGCGCTGGGACCATCGAACCAAATGCCGCGCAACGTTATCCAGCGGACGAACCAGACGAGACTGCCCGCCCGACGCCCGCACCGCGGCCAATCGGTTCGCCAGTGATAGCACGTCATTCTCGTCTACGACCGACTCCTTGATCGTTGACGTTTGATCCAACAACTCAGTTTGTTCCAGTATGATCCCGCGCAGCTTGGCCTCTACGATAGCCATCTCGCCGCGCAAACGAGCTTCGAACTCCGCCTCGCTGATGATCTTAAGACGCATCATGGCGGACGCCCCGACCTGCGCCGTGTCGGCATCACCCACGCGCCGGTTGTCCTCGGCAACAACCTCAAAAGAAATCGTGTCGCCGGGTGAAAGATCCAACGGCTCCAGCGGCCAGAGGTAGTCGCTGTCGAGTTCCACTCCGTCGACACCCTCCTTCCGTTCCGTCATCTCCAGGTCGCGGGCAAACAAGGGTTCTCCCGGCGCACGCGCGGCGCGAAGTCGAACCCGCGTAACCCCGAAGTCGTCCACAACGCGCGCTGAAACCGGCACAACCCCCACGGGCGTGACTTCCGTCGCGGCGCGCGGCTCGACCAAACGGACGACGGGCGGTTTGTCCGTAACGGCGCGCACTTCAAACGTCTCAGCCCCTCTGTTCGAAAAACCGTCCTCGTCGTATAGCTCAACACGAAAGGCGACGTCCTGCGCGATGGGAAGCGACACGGTGAGTTGTTGTCGATCCGCTGACGCTACGGCAAGGGGGATGAACGTGTCGTTTGACAATCGAAGCCCGACCGGTTTGCCCCCATGAGCGTTCGACACGGGCTTGCTGGCTCGAATGGTAATATCGACGCTTGAGCCGATCACCGCGCGAATCGGTCCGTCCCGAAGATCCTGAACGCGCACGGGACGATCCCGCGCATAATCAGGCGGATGCGCTGTCGCGACGGCTTCCACAACCGCCGGACGCTGAACCACCCGAATGCGAAACGGATGATCTTTCCTACGATCGTCACCGGCTTCGAACCAATAGGTCACATCGCGGGTCAGCGCGTCGATCGTCGCGGAAAAGACTCCGTCCCCATCGCGAACCATCGCCAGCGCCGAAGCCTTTTGACCTGGCTGACCAACATGAACCACGGCACGCAGGGAATCCGTCAGCCCGGCAGTGACACTCATGCGCACTTCCACAGATTCCCCGACAGCCGCGGCCATGTCGCCCGTCAGCGGTCTTATCGATACGGTTCGCGGCCAGGTTACGTCACTGAGCGGGTCGACATAGCGAATCAGTCCCGTGTGCACCCATTTCGGAACCGCAACGACCGCGCCCGTCAGAACCACCGTGACAACAAGCAGCCACATGATCCGCACGATGAGCGGCCGAACCGACAACGCCGAGACGAGCGGCAGCGAACGCACGGTCCGTTCCGCGCGGGCGATGACCTCATCAACCATACCGGGTGAGCCCACATCGCCATGCTGCGTAAAGCTGACCGCGCTTGATAGCTGATCCTCGATATCGGTAAAGCGACGTTCTAGCTGCCCGGCTATGTCGTCGAGCGTGATCGGTGCCCGCAATGGTTTGATAATCCAGTACCAGCTCGCCCCGGCGAAACCCACGAAGAACGATGCCGCCCCCACCATGCGCAGTCCCCAGGGCAGTTCAAGCAGCCAGTCCAGCGCGACCACCGTGAGGAATGAGACCACGCCCCCCGCCAGCACGGCGCACAGACCGTAGGCGATCAACCGACGGCGGACCGTGCGGCGCATGGCTGTT
>CAZWWW010000418.1:0-3289 GCA_964637715.1 uncultured Phycisphaeraceae bacterium
CATCATTTTTCGAGACAAATTCGTGGCGCTTCCGCAGCTTTGCGAGTACCTCGGCGCCACCGATGTGTACTGCACGCCGTATTTGGATCCGACGCAGAGCACGTCGGGAACGCTGTCGTACGCGATGGCGACGGGCAACGCTATTGTCTCCACGCCCTACTGGTATGCGGAGGAGATGCTAGGTAACGGTCGGGGCATGCTTGTACCGTTCAACGATCCCCGCGCACTCGCCGAGGCCATCAACCGACTGCTCGCCAACGAGGCCGAGCGACTGGCGATCCGGCAGCGCGCCTATGAGTTCACACGAAGTCATACGTGGAAGGAGGTCGCGCGGCGCTACCTGGATATCTTTCGGGATTGTCATCAACGCTGGCGCGCCGAACCCCATCCGCCGTTTCAAACGCGTACGCTGCGAACCGCCGCCCCCGTGCTTCCAGAACTCAAACTCAGCCACCTTGAACGCTTAACCGACGAAGTAGGTCTTCTTCAACATGCCAAATACAGCGTGCCTGATCGCGGTCACGGCTATTGCACGGACGACAACGCCCGTGCCCTGCTCGTGGCCACCCTGGCCCAGCGGTATGTGCCAACGGTTCCCCACCTGCGGAGGCTGCGCGGCATCTATTTGAGCTTTCTCCTGCACGCTTTTGATCCCCACGAAGGCGTGTTCCGCAATTTCATGGGGTACGATCGTCGCTGGCTCGAACACGCCCCCTCCGAAGACAATCACGCACGCGCGGTGTGGGGTCTGGGTGAAACCGTCGCGGGCATCGCCGACGTCAGCGAGCGAAGGCTGGCGGCGGAGTTGCTGCGCAAGGCTTTGCCCGCTGCCGAGCGGTTCAAGTGGCCACGAGCCTCAGCCCATGCGCTTCTAGGGATTCAAAGGTATTTGCAAGTGTACCCCGATGACGAAGTCGCCAAGTCGGTGTTCGAGAACTTAGGGGGGCGTCTGTACGAACAGTACCGCCAAACGGCTTCAGTTGATTGGCCGTGGGTAGGCGATGCGCTGACATACGCGAACGGCACGATTCCGCACGCTCTGCTTGTTGTCGGGGCAGCGACGAACCGTCCGGACCTGAGAGACGCCGGTCTGAGAAGCCTCGAGTGGGTCGCTGAGCTTCAAACGGAAAATGGTCGATATGTACCCATCGGCAACGAGGGATGGTATCATCGCGGCGGCGAACGAGCCCGTTTCGATCAACAGCCCCTAGAAGCCGCGAGCATGATTCCCGCGTGCCTCGAAGCCTACGGAGCCACCCAGGACCGTCGGTGGGTAATGGAAGCACAACGTTGCTTCCGCTGGTTTACGGGCGATAATGACCTGGGCGTGCCGGTCTATGATGAGGCGACCGGTGCCTGTTGTGACGGTCTGTGCCCCAGCGGTCTCAACCAGAACCGGGGCGCAGAGTCCACACTAGCTTGGCTCTACTCACTGATTCTTATGCATGCCGCGCAATCCGAGGGTACGTTCGGGTGGCCCCAAGGTGATCGTGACAACGGAAACGTGTCCGATAGGGACGATTGATGGACGAGACGATACGCACGCCGTGGCGTAAACTGCCACCGTGCAGCTACCCGCCTATCCCAATAAGGTGTGTGTCCGGGTTTCCAACACTCAAGGCGCAGGCACGATGCCGGTACGACACAAAGGTGGGATAGGCGCTAAGTTCAGGGAGCCATTAACTTATGCGCCCGGATAAGGGAAACACGCGTCCGCGCCTTCTGCATCGGCACGAAATGAACCCCCTGTTGCAGGCGAAGGACTGGCCGTACTTCGTTAACGCGGTGTTCAATCCCGGCGCGACACGCTTGCCGTCAGGTGAAACCCTCCTTCTCGTTCGCGTGGAGGACTGTTCGGGCCGATCCCATTTGACCATCGCCCGTTCCCAGGATGGGGTGACTGACTGGCAGATCGAGCCCACCGCAAGCCTGGCACCCATCGTCGGTGGACACGACGAAGAACGCTGGGGCCTCGAGGACCCGCGCATCGTGTGGATACCCGAGCTTGCGAAATACGCGGTGACCTACACCTGCTACGGTGCCTGGGGACCGGGCGTCTCGTTGGCCTTGACGCAGGATTTTCGAGAATTCGAACGCATCGGCGTCGTCGTACCGCCGGAAGACAAGGACGCGGCGCTCTTGCCCGAACGCGTGAATGGTCGCTGGGCTATGATTCATCGGCCCACCTCGGCCATCGGGGCGCACATTTGGATGTCCTTCTCACCGGACATGCGGCACTGGGGCGATTACACCGTCGTACTGTGCTCCAGACGCGGGCCCTGGTGGGACGCCAACAAGATCGGGCTGTCGCCGCCGTTGATCCCCTGTGATGACGGCTGGCTGATGATGTATCACGGCGTCAAGACGACCGCAGCGGGGGCCATCTACCGGGTGGGTTTGGCCCTGCTCGACCGCGAGAACCCGACAAAGTGCCTGCTGCGAAGCCACCGTTGGATGTTCGGACCCGAAGCGGAGTACGAACGAACGGGAGATGTCGCCGACGTGGTGTTCCCCTGCGGCTACACCTTGGCTGACGACGGCGACACGGTGTACGTCTACTACGGTGCCGCCGATACCTGTGTCGCACTGGCCACGGGAAGCGTTCGGGAGATGCTCGACTGGCTCAAGGACGTCGGAGTTCCGGCGGACCAAACGGCGGGTTGACGGGAACGGCGGGTGGGGAACAGACCGGCCACTGCCTCCGGAAGGCGGACGATCCGGATTGGTGGCATCGATCGAGTACGACGTCGAGCATACCGGGAGATGGACCGTCGTTCTGACGGGCCGGCGATTCGGCCTGGCCGTTCCTCCCTGCGGTGAAACGAGTTCAGCGCTTGGCCGCGGCGACAGCGTCAACCGTCCGGGTGCGGCTTACGGATGGTTACGCCTATCACAAAATCCTGCCGCCGATAGAGACACGCACCGTCCGTACCCCGGCAGACGAAGTAAAGGGCGTACCCCGGAACCAGCGCCATGCCCGGGCGCGCAGATTTTGGAACCTGGAGTTCCAGTTCCACGTTCCGGGTTTCGTTCGTTTCGTCAACGTCGGGTAGTTTGGGGCGAATGATCCGGGGATCGGCGATCCATCCTCCGGGTGGATTGATCCAAATCTCCATCGGTCCAGCCTCGTTACTCCAATGAACCTTGTCTTCGCCGTTGACGCGGAAGGTCATGTGTACGCGAACCACGTCTCGAGGATGGACCGCCGCCGGAACGGTGGCCATGTCGATCTGTACCATCGCCCGGTCCCGCTCAATCCGTCCACTCGGATCAGGCTCGACAAGACCAC
>CAZWWW010000419.1:0-3288 GCA_964637715.1 uncultured Phycisphaeraceae bacterium
ACACCTTGTTTTTGGGGTGGCATGGGCAAGCAGCAGCTTGCCCGTGTTGTTCCGGTGGCCGTCACGGGTAAACAAGTTTGCCCATGCCACCCACAACGAACCCTGAGAATAAGCCCTGACGCTGCACCAGGACCGCGCAGGTCTATGGCTTAAGGTGCCGCGCTGGTGACGCCGGGAGGTTGATTCAGGCCGGGGAAACAGCCTTTTCTACGCCGGGGTTCGAGTGGCGGGCGCCTACGGCGTTATAGGTTCGGAGCACGCATCCTGCGCGGTGCGCGGATCGCATCGTTATCAACAGCAGCGTGGAGATCGTTGCCATGGACGAACACGTGGACCTCGAATCCTACGAATCCTCGTCGCCGGTGATCGGTATCCCGCCGGACAAGAACGATCCACCTCCCCAAAAAGGCGTAGCGCTTTGCCTTTCCGGCGGCGGTTATCGCGCAATGCTCTACCACCTGGGTGCGCTGTGGCGGTTAAACGAAGCCGCCGTGTTGTTGAAACTCAAGCGGGTGTCCAGTGTTTCCGGGGGTTCCATCGCAGCCGGTGTGCTGGGTTGTCGATGGTCGAAACTGAACTTCAACGAAGACGGCGTTGCGGTCAATTTTGCGGACGAAGTCGTGACCCCGTTGCGGCGATTGGCCAACCGGACGATCGACGCGTCGGCGATCATCGGAGGCGCGCTGCTACCCGGAACCATCGGCGACAAGCTCATAAACGCCTACCGTAAGCATTTGTTCGGTGAGGCGACCTTGCAAGTGCTTCCCGATGACGACGACGGGCCTCGTTTTATTATGAACGCCACGAGCGTTCAGAGCGGCGCCCTGTGGCGCTTCAGCAAGCCCTACATGGCTGATTATCGCGTGGGACGGATCCCCGCTGACAAGTACACTGTTGAACTTGCCGTAGCTGTAGCCGCATCGTCCGCGTTCCCGCCCTTCCTTTCGCCGATTGAGCTTGATCTGGACCCGTCCCACTTCGAGCCGAACAGCGGTTTGGATCTGCAGCGCGATCCCTACACCTCGACCGCGGTACTGACCGACGGCGGGGTGTACGACAACCTCGGGCTGGAGACCGTATGGAAGCGCTATCGTACCGTACTGGTCAGCGATGGCGGTGGGCACCTGGACCCACAGGGCGATCCCAAACGTGACTGGGCGCGGCACAGCGCGCGCGTGACCTTTCTGATCGACAATCAGGTTCGAAGCCTGCGCATGCGGCAGTTGATCGACGCCTATGCGGACTCATCGGAGCCCCACAACGGGGCTTACTGGGGCATCCGCACGCCGACCGGACGCTATGATCTCGACAGCGCGATCCCCACGGACCCCGGCCGCGTTCTTGAACTTGCCCATACGCCGACGCGCCTCAAGAGTTTGGATGCACAGCGGCAACAGCGGCTTATCAACTGGGGCTACGCTTCCTGCGACGTGGTGCTAAGAAAGTTCTACGACCCGAGCATTGCAGAACCGATCGGGCTGCCCTACCCCGGCGTGAAGATATGATCGGCTCAACCCCCACCCACCTCTTTTTGTAAGCGTAGAGACCCGTCACAATGCGGCACCCATGAACCAGATCGGCTCTACGGATTGCCCGTCAGCCGTGCGCGGAGCGCCGGGGTCATGTACATCGACCGGGTTTCCGGGATGGACCGCAGGGCCTCGAGACACATCTCATCCTGCGTCGTGAGGTCGCTGTCGAGATCAACAAACAGCACCTTGCGGTTCCTCATGGTACACAACCCCCCGCCCCCGCCGCCGCAATGCTCCCGGCGCACTTCAACGCCGAGTCGTCGCAACAGCTTGAACATCTCATCCTGACAACTATGACCCATCGTCAACGAAGCCTTTCAAGGCTAACGTCATCCCCGACCGATATCGTGAACATACCGACGGTTCACAAACCGGCAACAAAGGCGATTCCGGCAAACCGAAAACAGGACGGTACGGCGTGGTGGGCTCGTTCGATGTGCGAACGAAGGCGTCCCACCGGGAACGCCACGAGGAGGCTACGAGGCATGGTAAGGCAGCTACCGACGCGAATCCCACCACGAACCGCGTCTCCGCGCGTCCACCAAGCCCCTCCTCCATCCAACCCCCTTGCCTTGCTCGAAAAGCAGTTCGAGGTGCTCAAAGCCCGTGTACGCCAGGCGCAACAGCTCGCCGGTATGGGTACGATAGCACCGACGCTCGCCCACGAAGTCAACAACCTGCTAACGCCGATCATCGGGTATGCCACCAAAGCGCTCGAAACGGGTGACCCGGAACTCATGAACAAAGCGCTGAACGTCACGGTGAAAAACGCGCGGATCGCCGTGAACATGGCCGATCGACTGCTGCAACTCTCCGCTGCGACTTCCGCCAAGCGTACCGCGGTGTCTGTTCGGGAGGCCATTGACAACGCCTATGCGGGACTCTGTCGAGACGTTACGCGCGACGGGATTACCTATACCGTCGATGTGCCCGATGGGCTGACCGTGTGGGCGGATGCGCTGCAATTCCAGCAGGTGTTGTTCAACCTGTTCCTCAACGCGCGCGAAGCCATGAAAGGTGCTCACAACGGGCGATTGAGCGTCCGGGCGTTCGAGCTAGCAGGGGATCAGATCACTGACGCCGACACAGGCACGGGTGCGGGTACAGATACAAGTACAGACGAAGACCGGTTGCGGTCGTTCTGTACCAACGCCTCGACGGAGCGGCGCTCCGTGGTGATCGAAGTGCGTAATGGCGGCAAACCTATTCCCGCGGACTTGATACCCCATGTGTTCGACGCGTTCGCGTCTTCGAAGTCCGCGACTAATGGCCACGCGCGTTGCAGCGGTCTGGGTTTGGCACTGTGCCACGATCTTGTCGAGGAAAACGCCGGCCGCATTTCAGTATCAAGCAATGAGGGGCAGGGCACCACGTTCACCATCTTAATGCCTGCCGCAAGAGCATGTTCAGAAACGACTACAAACCCGTCGCCGGCTGCGGAAGCCCCCAACTGACAGCCAACCCGCGTCAAACAGCTACCTACAATGCCATTTCGACCCATGGCCGGTCATTGATCGGCTCTTTGTGAAACCGCAGCGATCGGCTGCCTAGTTGTTCGTTTATAGTGCGTTTCCCTGATTGACGGCGCATCGGTGACACTTTAGCATATCTGATACGATGATCGTGGCCGGGCCCTTATTCGATCTGAATACGGTATCAACAGTTCGTCACGGATAAAGAATAGCTTTTAGCTGGCGTCGGTAGTGCTTTGTCACACCTTGTTTTTCGGGTGGCATCTATGAGTAAGCCTCCGTCA
>CAZWWW010000420.1:0-3287 GCA_964637715.1 uncultured Phycisphaeraceae bacterium
AATCGTTACACCCCCCAGCGGTTCGGTCATCATACCCGGGATCGGTTCGGTGTTCCCGTTCATGAAGGGGTATTACCAGATGATCGGGCTCGAATACGACGTCATCACCGCCGGACGCTTCAAGTATCCGGGTTTTCTGAATCGGCGTGAGCCGAACAAGTTCTTTCAGGAAGAGTTCGGCGCAGTGCTCGATAGCTGGTTCTCGGATTACACACAGATGATCGCGTCGCGCTCCGCATTGTCGACCGAGCGCGCCCAGCAGGCCATTGACAAGGCGCTCTTCAGCGCTGCCGAGGCGTTGCAATGGGGGCTTGTCGATAATCTCGCCTATTACAAAGACTACCGGGATCAGCTTCTCCGCCGCAACAAGATGAAAAGGCTGCGCAAACACGAACGGGGTCTCGCCCAGGTCAACTCACTTCAAGACCTCATGGGCATGATCAACGAAGGGCTGCAAAAAGCGGAAGAAGCCCGCCGGGCGGTCGGACCCAAGATCGCCGTGGTTCACGCGCGCGGTCCCATCGTCGACTTCAATCTAGGAGCCGGGTTCGCCTCTCGGTTGATTTGCCGCGACGACTTCATCAAGGTCGTCGAAGAAGTGCGGCGCAACGATTCGATCAAAGCCGTCGTGTTGCGCATCGACTCACCTGGCGGATCGGGGTTCGCCTCCGACATGATTTGGGAACGCCTGCGCGAGCTGGCCAAAGAGAAACCGTTGGTGGTGAGTATGGGGCGCGTTGCGGCTTCGGGCGGCTATTACATCGCCTGTCCGGCGGAGCGCATTTTCGCCCAACCCACAACGCTCACCGGTTCCATCGGCGTGCTCGGCATCTTTCAATCAGCGTGGTCGCGATACAACCGCGCCGATGTGGAGCTCCGTGAGATGAAGCGCGGCGCAAGGGCGCTGTTGGGTTCGCCGCACCGTACGCTCAAACCGGAGGATCGTGCCCTGATTCAGGACTACATCAGCAAGTTCTACGATGTTTTCGTGGATCGCGTTGCCACGACAAGAAAGCTACCGGCTGAGCAGGTGCGTAGAATTGCCGAGGGACGGATCTACTCAGGGCGCCAGGCCCTCAAACTCGGACTCATCGACGAACTGGGCGGGCTGGCTGAAGCGATCGCCTCTGCGCGACAGTTGGCCAATATCCCCCCCAGCGCCGAGATAAGAACGATCCACTATCCGCGACCGAGCAGTCTGGGCGAGATATTCGAGAGTTTCAGCGCGGTCGGCGCGACGGCTAGTGTCGAGTCGGTGATGCGGTTGCTGCGGGCGCCCGCGTCCATGCCGTTTGACACGCAGGCGGAGATGTTCGCGGGCAACGGCGGTCCGCTGTGCTGGACAGCCATGCCGCCTATCTGGGGCGCCCTGGAGGCTCCACCGATCCCCGCGTCGGTTCGGACCTGGCTCGATTCGGTGTCCAAGACGGTGCGGCCGCCGGCGTTTCCCTGAAACGAGCGCCTTCGTGTCCCGCGACCATAAACCGGTGCGATGACAGTGCGATGGGTTGGAGCCTGCCGCGTATCTGCCGATGGTAGCACATAGATTCGGCGCCGCAGCGCGGCGGTCAAGACATAGTTGCAACGGCCCGGATTACGGTGCATAATGCCGCCGGTGAACGGGGCCATGGCGCAGTTGGGAGCGCGTCTGCATGGCATGCAGAAGGTCTGGGGTTCGAGTCCCCATGGCTCCAATGATCAAGCACGCACCCTCCGAAGACGGCTCGGTGGGGCGCATACTCGACTCGGCTCAACTCCTGGGGTGCAATGGCCCGTCTCGCGCGTAGGCGCTACGGGGGATATTGGCGGATTCGTTGTTGGATCGGGAGCAAGCGCTGATGCGTATCGGTATTCTCGGAATCTTGAGCATTCTGACAATAGTGTCGGGAGCGCACGCGCAGTCGCATGGCTCGCTGGTCAACGACGTCGATCTGGAACGTGTCGGGTTTCGTCGCTATTGGGACGCCCACCTGCCGGTAGCGCCGCGTGAGTCGATCAAACACGCCTACCTTGTCGACAAAGCCCTGTACGTCACAACGAACAGCGGGGTGTTTTTCTCACTCGAAGCGGACACAGGGTTGATCCGCTGGGTGGACCATCTTACGGAGGCGAACTTCACGATCTATCGCCCAACGCATGCGCGCACTTCGGACGGCAAGGGGCCTGTTGTCGTGCTTACGACGAACGACGTGTTCGTTCTTGATCGCTATAACGGCGCGCGACTAACACGATTTGATCCGGGGTTCGCGCCGGGGAGCGCGCCGCTGGCTATCGGTCCAAACTATTTCGCCGGCAGCAACAACGGTCGTTTCTATGCGTTGGCGGTCCGTGGAAAACCTGTCGCGCGTGCGTTCAAGAAGTGGGAGGTGGCGGTGGGCACCGCTGTCACTGCGACGCCGTTTGTGTATGAAGGCGACAAGTTGCTTTTTGCAGCGGAAGACGGCGGCGTCTATTCGTGTTTCGCGTCGGACAAGACCTTGCTCTGGTCGTACCGGTTGGGCGGCGGTATCGCGGCCGACCCGGCCATCGATAGCGGTGCGGTCTACGTCGCAGGTCTTGACCGTGCCTTGTATAAGTTGAGCCTTGGCGGGGGGCATTTGATGTGGCGGGTTCGCTTCGACGATCCGTTGCGCGATGGTCCGGCGGTGGCTGCACATACCGTGTTTCAGTATTCACCGAGCAGCGGACTGGTCGCCCTTGACGCCGATACCGGCAAAAAAAAATGGACGAATAAGCAAGCCCGCAGGTTCGCCGCCCACGGTCCCGCGCGCAACGTACTCTACACCGACGATCAGCGGTTGCTTATTGTGGATCACGAGACCGGCGCGCAGGTGGGTGTGATCGATATACCGGATGCTACCGGCGTTATCACAAACAGCGAGAGCGACGCCGTGTTCGTACTCGGAACGCTTGGACGCATAACGTGCCTGCGTCTTGACGACGTACCTTATCTCCGACGCCAGCAGGTCCAGGCCGCGCGGACTCAGCTCAATCAGCCGCCGATGGATCGCGCGCAATCAATGAAGAGCACGGACGACGCACGCATGCCTCCTATGCCCGCCGAAAAGAACCCGCTGCGTAGCCGGCGTGATCGCGAGCCCGAGTAGCTTCCCGCGTTTTCGGCGATCGTGGTTCGCCGCATCGGCATGATGCGCTCGATGAAACAGCGAAACGACCGTGGGCTCGCCGTAGCGATTGCTGAATCGCGGGCGTGTCGCGCGCAGTCACACAAGGGTGCATGACAGTATCGGCGGGTCATCCTCAGCCCCAACGGGGCGACCAACCAG
>CAZWWW010000421.1:0-3281 GCA_964637715.1 uncultured Phycisphaeraceae bacterium
TTCATCCGGCGAATCGACTCGATACGGCGATACACAATAACGGATATTGCTGTAGCGGTGTGGAGGCCCCTCAATCCGGGCGGGTGGGCGGCGACCATGACGACGCTCGGTACCTACGCGTGTACCGCGACTTGAGCCAACAGATCAACGCAGACGTCGATCAGGCGTGACCGGTTTACGGGTTTGCTTACGTACTCATTGCAGCCGGCGGCGAGGCAGCGTTCCCGGTCGCCGACCATGGCGTGCGCGGTTACCGCGACGATCGGTGCGTCGTAGCCTTTTTCTCTGAGCAGTCGGGTGGCGGTGTAGCCGTCCATGTCGGGCATCTGCATGTCCATCAGCACGATGTCAAAGGGGGCGCCGTCCGCCGTGGCCTGGAGCGCGCGGTCGGAGGCGGCGCGGCCGTCGGGTTCGTGGGCGACGATCGCGCCCTCGGGTTCGAGCATCAGGGTGAGGAGTTTGGTGTTGTACACATTGTCCTCGGCAACGAGAATCCGCACGCCTTCCAACCTGCAACGGTTCGTCTTGCCTGTCTCGTTCAAGAGGCCGTCGCCATTGTCATGCGCTGACAACGCGGCGATGGCATCCAACTGAAAACGGAAGCGGCTTCCTTGACCGGGGGATGATTCCACGAGTGTCACGTCCCCGCCGAGCAATTCGGCCAGACGCTTACACAGGGTCAACCCCAACCCTGTCCCGCCGAACTGCCGCGTGATCGAGAAGTCGGCCTGCGTAAACGGCTCGAACATCATCCGCTGATGGGCGAGATCAATACCGGCACCCGAGTCGACAATGTCGAATCGGACCGACTGCGGTGCGCCTTCGACGCATGCCACTTCCAACCGGACAAACCCCTCCGAGGTAAACTTGACCGCGTTGCTTAACATATGGGTGAGCACCTGGCGCGTGCGTACCGGATCCACCTGAAGCGACTTCGGAACATCGGCGGCGATATCCAATTCGAACCGAAGGCCTTTGGATTCTGCACGGCGCCGCCAACCCGTCGTCACGCCCGTTAGGAACGGTTCCGCCGGCAGCGCGATACGCTCAACCTCCATCTTTCCCGATTCAATGCGGGCGAGATCGAGGATGTCGTTAAGGATCGTAAGCAGATCGTCGCCACTCTGTCTGATCGTGGCAATGAATTCGACGATGTGTTTGGGTCCGATCTGGATGTACTCATCCTGATCGAGCAACTCGGCGAACCCCAGGACGGCGGTTAACGGCGTACGCACTTCATGGCTCATGTTGGCGAGGAATTCGGTCTTGGCTTTGCTGGCGGCGTCTGCGGCGATGCGTGCTTTCGACAGCTTCCGGGCGGTGCGTTGCAGTTCGAGCTGGGTGGACGCCTGCCGCGCCAAAGCCGCGAGGTGTTCGAGCTGGCGGTCGGTAATGTCGCGCGGTTTGGTGTCGGAGACACACAGGGTGCCCAGCGCCAGACCGTCGGAGGTGAGCAGCGGCATGCCCGCATAAAAGCGGATGTGCGGCGCGCCCGTAACCAGCGGATTGTCGTGAAAGCGCTCGTCTTTGGTCGCGTCGGTAATGACCATCGGTTCGAACGCAAGAATGGCATGGCCACAGAACGAGATACTTCGGGGCGTTTCGCTGGTTTGTATGCCGTACGCCGATTTGAACCACTGCCTCGATTCGTCGACGAGCGATACGAGTGCCATCGGGGTATCGCACAGGAAGGCCGCCAATCGAGTAAGATCGTCAAAGGCGGATTCGGAACCTGTGTCGAGCACACAACACTCGCGTAGCGCACGAAGGCGTTCGATTTCGTTCAGCGGGCTGGGTGCTGGCTGCATGGGTCGGATTCTCCGTAGGTGTTGATGCCACGATCGACGTCGCTTGTGAGGCGGGTGCGCCGCAACGCACCAATCCACAACCCCGACGAACATTCTTTGGAACACGCCCGACCATGGTCTATCTTTCGGCAACCCGGCGCATCAGGTTGTGTAGAAAGGCGATTCATTAACCTGGTTTACATGGTCAATGTATCGTTTCTTGTGGCAGCTACCGTATTGGTGCTGGTACGGTAGAATCCTTACTAATGATGGACATGGTTATTGCGGACAACCTTGTAAAGGTTTTCCCCAGGCCGGACGGCGGGGAGAAGCGAGCGGTCGACTGTCTGAGTTTCCGCGTCGGTGCGGGAGAGATCTACGGTCTGCTCGGTCCCAACGGCGCGGGCAAAACGACCACGCTTCGTTTGTTGAGCGGGCTGATGGCGCCGAGCGGTGGGTCCGCGCGCATCGCCGGGTATGATGTGACCACCGAGCCGCAGCAGGTCAAAAGCGTGCTCGGGTTTTTGACGGCGAACACGGGGTTGTATCAAAGGCTGACCGCCCGCGAGCTGCTGGTCTATTTCGGACAGTTGCATTTCATGACGCCGGAGGCGGCGCAGGCACGGGCGGATGAGTTGATAAAGTGGTTGGGAATCGGTGCGTTCGCGGATTTGCGTTGTGGGGCGTTGTCGACGGGCCAGAAGCAGCGGGTCAACATTGCCCGGGCGTTGGTGGCCGATCCGCCGATTCTGATTCTGGATGAGCCGACGCTGGGACTCGATGTGTTGAGCAATCGCATTATTCTCGAATACATCCGGCGCGAGCGGGACAACGGCAAGACGATCATCCTGTCGACGCATTACCTTGACGAGGCGGAGACCCTGTGCAATTCGATTGGACTGCTGCATGACGGGCGCCTCGTGGCGGAAGGAGACATCGATGCGCTGCGGGCGCTGAGCGGTCAACAACGCCTGAGTGACATATTCCTCAAACTGATACACGTCGACGAAACGGTGGAGGCGATTATTTCGTGACCTTTCACCGGCGGATTCGCACGATATACGCCAAGGAGCTGCTGGACATTATGCGCGATCATCGCACGATGATCGCGATGATCGTCGTTCCGATCGTGCTCTATCCGCTGCTGTTGGTGGGCTCGGTGCAGGCGGTGAGCTATCAGTCCGGTTCGATGGTCGAAGAGGAGATGGTCATCGGCGTAATCAACGAGGCGCAGGGGCAGGCGCTGGATCGACTGATCCGTGCGGACGCGGCGGCGCTGGAGAAAGAGCGACCCGCGCGCGATGAAGAGACGCAAAAGGATGGTTCCGCTCCGCATGCGATTACGAAGTACCGCATCACCGCGCTGGGTTCGATCGAAGCCATCGAACAGCACGTCCGCGATCGAACCATTCATCTGGGCGTGGTGTTGAAGGCGGACGAGTTGGGCGACGATCCGTCGGTGACCAATGACGTCCGGTGTGTCTTCTACACCGA
>CAZWWW010000422.1:0-3267 GCA_964637715.1 uncultured Phycisphaeraceae bacterium
AAGGGCAGCGGTGCCGTGGTGAGTGGTCGGGCGACCACCATGGGAGGCGGATCCTCTTTGTGTTGAACGTTTCGCGTTGAGTCCGCATACTCGCGGTAAACATTAGTAGTAGTCATACAGACGGCTCCGGTTGTGGGGGGAGGGTCGGCGTTATCTGCATCAAGCGTACGATTCGGGTGGCACGGAATCATCGCAGGGAATGCGTGTATGCGGACGTTGGTTTGACAGCGCGCCGTCACCTCCGCACAATCCCGGCACCGGTGCCTGATAGACGGTCCTTGGCGCTCCCTCGCAGGGAACGCGTCACGACGAATATGGCGTCGCGCATCGGGCGTCCGAATCGGTGCCACGGACGGCGAGGGGTGCGCGACAGGATCGGCGGTCGTAAAACACGGTAGGGCAGGTCGTTCTTTCGCTCCAAGGCGGAAAGTTGACCTGCCATGGCCGAGGCAGGTGACCCCCCCGGTATAGCCGGGCGAACCACCTGCCCTACGTTGAAGCCGCCTAAAGTGTCCCAGACCCCGTGGCGGGCCTGCCACTGATGGGACGTCGGCGAGTAGGGGCAGGCGTGCGTGTAACCGTTCGCCCGAACGGAGCGAGCAGCGTTGTGCGTTAAGGACAACGTTCACGGGTCGTGGTAATGATGGTACTCAGCTTGTTGAAAGCGCTGCGACAACGCGTGTGGTCCGGGCCTCTTGCCGGTAACGATACGGGTGTCAACCAGGTGTCGCACGTTTTTGAACAGGCTGTTATAGAAGGAGGCGGCTGATGCGATTCTGTGTGGTTCAATTCAACGACGCTAACCAACCGGTTCTGGGCGTCGAACGCGAGGGCGGGATTCTTGCTTTGGATGCACCCCCCAGTGTGCGCGATGCGCTGGAGCGGTTTGGCGATGAGGGATTGTTACGCATGGCGCAGGAAGCAACGGGCACGGCGACGCCCGTATCCCAGGTTGCGCGCTGGCTTGCCCCCGTACCGAATCCACGCAGCTTTCGGGATTTTTATGCGTTTGAGCAGCATGTCAAAGCCGCCCGGGCCAAGCGCGGTCTGGAAATGCTGCCCGAATGGTATGAACTGGCGATCTTCTACTTTTCCAACCCCGGGTCGCTGCGCGGCCACCTTGAACCGATTAAGAAACCCGCGTCGACCGAGTTGCTGGATATCGAGCTTGAAGTGGCGGCGGTCATGGGGCGGGACGTGCAGGACGTTTCCGGTCAGGTGGCCGAGGATGCGATCTTCGGCTACACCGTGTTGAACGATTGGTCCGCCCGCGATCTCCAGCGCAAGGAAATGAAGTGCTCGCTTGGACCCGCCAAAGGCAAGGACTTTGCCACCTCGGTAGGCCCCTGGATCGTCACCAAGGATGAACTGGCCGACCAGCGCGTCGGACCCGGTCGCTACGATCTTGTCATGACCGCGCGCAAGAACGGCAAGGAGATATCGCGCGGGAACTTCAAGGACCTGTACCACGATTTCACGAAGATGATCGAGCGGGCGTCGCGCGATGCCATGGTCTATCGTGGCGATTTGATCGGGAGCGGGACCGTGGGCACCGGGTGCATTCTCGAAATCGGTCCCGAAGCCTCTGATGGCTGGGTTCAACCCGGCGACCGCATCGAGCTGGACATAGAACGCCTTGGGATCCTTGAAACAGCCGTTATCTAGAGCAACCGCTCTTTGTGTGTAGCGGTCGGATCACTGTTTCATCGGGTAGAACGACTCGATTCGACCGCACACAGAATCTGAAAACGCTCTAATCGTGCATAAACGGTGCGTGCTTGTTGCGCCTGACCGACAGGCCGGGCCTATGGGCCGATAGAGAGTCTCCATGTCGAACGATGCGCAGAATAACGCCGGTGGATTCGACCTGACCGACGAACATCGAATGCTCCTGACCATGCGCGACACGCTGTACGAAGGTGATTGGACCGACTTCGAAACCGATCTCAAGGCGCGGGCGAGCGATCGCCCTCATGTGTTCGATACGGTTCCCGCCTCGCCGACGATCGTGGCTACCATTCAGCGACACCTGCGTCTTATCGCCGACATGCGCGAATGGGAGACGAGAACGGGGCGGCGGCTGCCCGCGTGACGCCTTCCGACATCGTGGCCTCGTACCGCCCGGGGCGAACGGCGTTATTGGGTTCAGGGTTGCCTCCCCAATCTCCCCCTCGTAGAGGAGAGGTTGGGGACGGATGGCTTCACGAACGCCGACTGTGATTAAGAGCCCGCGCATCCGGCGGCACCGTCGGGCTTGCCCGTTGTACCGGACGTCAGACACAGAGGTCTGGCGGCAGGAGCGTCCCCACGGGCCGGTCTGCTGACGCGACATAGAATGGGCATCTCCTTCAGCCCCTTGCCATTCCCGCGCCCTCCCCGATCGCTCCCTCAAACCCGGCTCAAAGATGCCGGAATTCTTCTTTTTTTCGAGATTCGACGCCACCCGATAATGCCTTTGGCCTTGCCCGTCAAATACTCAGTTTTTCGGTCCTACGACAGCGCTTTGTGAAAATAGTTAGTGCAAACATTCCGTGTCTGAGTTATACTGGGCGAACACGAGGCAGGCAGATAGTCAAGAACGGTTTCTTGGGGAAGAGGCCGGTTAAGGGGTATTGACCCCGCCTGCCCCGCACCAGGAAGAGGGGGGAATCACCAGACAGCCTGGGTACGCCTCTGAGCGGTGTGTTTTTCACCTGTGTTTTTGCTGTGCACTCGTTTGGGTGGTTCACAGTTGGTCGAGATAGGAAACTGTAATCGGTTCAGTTTTGGGTAGCTACAAAAAGGAGAGGAAAGAGATGAATCGCAAGCCATTTGTATTGGCGTTGGTTGGCGCCTGCACGCTGGCGCTTACGGGAATTGCGTCTGCCAACGGTGGGCGAGTGAGCGCGACGCAAAAGGGTAGCCTGTTGATGTTCTCGAAGGTCGAGATCAAGTGGGATGCCAGCGGCAACCTGACGCAGGACACGATCGTTGACGTAACCAACGATTATCCGGGCGATGTTGCCGTTCAAGCGTACTTCATTAACGGTGACACCGAACTGGAAGAGATCTGCACGGGTAATCCCTGTACGGATATCATTCAGGCATTTGAGCCGGGGTGGAACACGGCCGACTGCCGCTTCACCCTGACGGGCAATCAGCCGCACTTCTGGTCTGCCGCCAACGGTAGCGACAAGTGCCAGGCGTTTACCGTGCTGGACAACGACGGCCCCGGTCGTCCCGATCCCGAGACGCTTGGCGCGACGCGCATCCTGCGTGGTTACATCG
>CAZWWW010000423.1:0-3260 GCA_964637715.1 uncultured Phycisphaeraceae bacterium
GCATCTCGTGGCACCGTATTAGGGTGTATCAGAATTTATGGCGAGTAGCACTAGGGCGTCTTCAACTTGCTCGAGGAACGAGTTCTGCGCTGCGTTTGAAGCGATGAATCAACCGACCGGCGTGCCGGGTTTGATGTCCGATTCGGTGGTCAGCAGGACAACACGGGCGCGGTCCGCCGAAGAGGCAGCTAAGAGCATGCCCTGGCTCTCGATACCGCGCATCATGCGTGGCGCGAGGTTCGCTACGACGATGATGTTGCGGCCTACGAGCTGCTCCGGGGTGTAGTAGCCCTTTAGACCCGCGCACAGGGTGCGTTGCTCACCGCCCAGGTCGATCGTTAGCAAGAGCAGTTTGTCGGCGTTGGGGTGATCCGACGCTTCCACGACGCGGGCGACACGGAGATCGATCTTCGCAAAATCGTCGATCGAGATGACGTTCGCCTCGCCGGGTTCCGGTTGTTCGGACACACTACCCTCCCTTCATGTCAGGCTGCCACCGTGGTGCGGCGGCGCACGTACTCAGGCTAACCATCTCCGCCGGGTAATCCGGGGACGCCCCTCAACCATATAGATCAGCCGCGATCGCGTCCAGCCCACAGCAAGCCGGGAACGAGGTGGCACGGATTCCCTGCCGCCGGTGGCAATGGTGGGGCGTGGCAATCTTTGATGCGCGCTAAGGCACGGGATAGCTCGGGGGGTGGGCGCCGCGGTCCGCGGCGGTCTTCCGGAGCGTGCTCCCACGAATCACAGGGTACTCCTTGTCGAACGAGAGGTTTGTTCCTATACTGGCGTGCCCTCGGAATCGGTACTGTGAGGCGGTGACGGGCGTTGAGCAGGCGTGCAGGCCGCGCGGATCAGGGACGACGCTCGTTTCGAGGGGAGGAAAGGGGTAGATGATCCGAGCCAATTCGTATTGGGTTGCCTTGGTTGTGGCGCTTGTGGCGCCCGGCCAAGTTGAAGCGGTGCAACTGGAGTATCAGGTCGAGGGTTCGCTTCGCCATTTTGCGGGGGCGGACAGGTCGCTCGACGGCGTATCGTTTCTCTTTACCGGTCTGATCGATTCCGAGGCGCTTCCTTTTTTCGCGGTTCCCGGTGAGTCGGCGTCGTACGAAGGCAACCAACCGGCTTTAGCGCGTATCACGGGAAGCTTGCTGTCGGATGGCGTCTTCGTCGATGTACTGAATGACCCGATGAGCCTGCAAGCGCGGCTCAAAGGGAACGGTGCGGGTGAACTCGAGCTCTGGCACAACGGTTCCTTCGATCTGCTTGGGCCGTCGGGACCGGATTTCCGATTCCTGTTCCAGTTTTTCGACACCACCGGCAGCGCGTTTGCGGACACGGGGGTTCCCGGTCCCGGCGTGGATGAGACCGATTTCGATATCGACGACGGTTGGCTGACCTACTCGACGGCGGACCAGGCTGTGATTTTTGCGTACCGGACGGATATCACCTCGCTGAGGATCATTCCAGAACCCGCAACCCTGGCGCTGTTGTGTGTGGGCGGTGTTTGGCTGGTGTGGCGGCGCGGTCGATACGGTGTTCACAGCGGGTGAAGACGCCCGGCGGTTGATCTTGAGGCGTGTGACGCATTCGGCTAACCGGGGTCGCCGGGAGCGAGCGACGCCCGTCGATCCGCTTGGTGAGAGCGAAGATATAACCTAGGAGAAACAGGAACCTCGCGCTTCGTTCGCGCGCTATGCGCCCCCTCTTGCAGAACTCACAGGGATGAGTAGACTGACGGATTCTGGCTGGTGTTTCCTGCGGACGAGAAGGTTCGTGGGCCAGGTAAACGGGTAACGATTGGACACGAGGTAACGGTTATGCCACGGGTGTGCTATTTCACGGGAAAGAAGACCAGAGCCGGACGATCGATTGCCCGCAAGGGTAAGGCCAAGTATCTGGGCGGCGTCGGAAAAAAGACGACCGGTATCACTAAACGCCAGTTCAAGCCAAATCTCCAGAAAGTTCGGGCGGTGGTTGACGGGAGGGTTTGTCGCATCCGTGTATCGGCCAAGGCGATTCGTATGGGTTTAGTCATCAAGCCGACGAAGCGTGATTGGAAGCCCGAGGGCCAAGCGGCTGTTCAGGGCGACGCGGCGACCGATTGACGTTGTTGCGCGGCGCTCATTGGACTGAAACAACAGACGCACGTTGCGATCAATCCGAACGCGACGTGCGTTGCTCGTTGGTGGTCGAGCCCGTCACCGAACGCCGCATCAACAAGGCTCTTTCGTGGCCGTGCTCATCGGCAGGTGATCCAGCTCCCTGTTCCAACATAGCGCAGACTTCGAGCAAGCGCTGTTAACGTGTAGCCGTCGAATCACAGCGTCATACGGCACATCGACTCGCTACGGCGACACACAATAACATGAAACGCTCATGGGTTTGGTGTAGGATGCTCCTTCTCATGCTGGTTTCGACGGACACCACGCAAACGATTGAACCGCTTGGGTTTCATTGTGGGCATGTCTATCGATGAAGCGATCCGTACGTCGTCACGTGATCCTTGCGGCCGGCGGTCTCTTGCTTGGTTGCGTTTCGACGCTGCTCTATCTTCGTGAGCCGATGGAACGCCTTACGCCGAAGACGCTAAAGGCCGCGAAACTGCTTTGGTCGCAGCAGGGACCTCGCAACTATGACCTCCAATACGAAATGAACGGAAGTGAATACGACGTGCAGGTGCGCGGCGGGATCGTGACCGAGGTGCTCGTGAACGGCGTGCGACCCTTGTCGGCGGACTGGGGAAATTACGCCATTGACGGTCTGTTCTCTTTGCTTGAGCTGGAGGTGGACCATCTCGCCGACCCTGCGGGTCTGTTCGGCGGCCAGGGGGCGTCGGTGTTCGCTAGGGTGCGGTTTAACGATCGGCTGGGCTATCCAGAGCGATACCTGCGCAGCGGGGGGCACGTTCCTTCGGCGACTATTCAGATAAGACGATTCCGAGCCGTTGCACCCGACACGCCCGGGGGATAGGACGTCGAAACGACTATGACGCCGTGGGTGCAAGACACTTTAGGCGGCTTTACGGTAGGGCAGGTGGTTCGCCCGGCTGAGCCGGGGAGGTTCACCTGCCTCGACCATGGCAGGTCAACCTTTCGCTTTGGGGCGAAAGAACGACCTGCCCTACCGTTTTTTACGGCCGCCGATCCTGTCACGCACCCTGACGCCGTTGCGGCGATCTGCGCATGTTGCGATCGATGCGACGGGTATACCACCCACGTGGTGAAACTGCGGTTTGTTCGCGTTGGGCGGCGTTGGTA
>CAZWWW010000424.1:0-3259 GCA_964637715.1 uncultured Phycisphaeraceae bacterium
GCGCCGCCACCCTCCGCAACCAACCAACCAACCGGTCATGAATAATCCGGGCTAGAACCGGCGGGCGGTGATGAACTCGGAGAGGAGGGTCAACGCGGCGCGCGATTCGCTTTCGGCTACGCATTGCAGACGCCCGAGCGCGCGTTCCACATAGTGTTGTGCGACCGTCAGCGCGTAGTTGATGCTGCCGGTCTCACTCAGCCAGTCTGACAGTGTCGTACGGTCCGCGCGCCGCACGCCGAGCAGGTGCTCTCGAAGGGGCGTCGCGGTTGACTCACAGGCGTTGGCTAAGCAGTGAATGACGGGTAAGGTCGGCTTGCCCAGCGACGCGTCAATACCGAGCGTTTTGCCGACTTCCGCTTCTTCGCCCGTAACATCGAGCACGTCGTCGACGATCTGAAACGCCATGCCGACCGCCATGCCGTATTCCGTCATCGCCGACACGACTCGTTCGTCCGCGCCGGCAAACCGTGCACCCAGTTCACACGCCAGCGCCGTCAGCGCCCCGGTCTTGCAGCGAATAATCTCAAAGTAATCGTTTTCGGATAAGTCCGCGTTGTGGCAGTTCAGGTTCTGCAGCAGTTCACCTTCGCACACGACGTTGGTCGTCTGCCCGACGCGGCGCGAAGCGTGTTGGCTGTCAAGACTGGAACAAAGGTGGAACGCGTGACTGATGAGGTAGTCACCGAACAGCACCGCAGCCGTGTTACCCGACATCGCACGTATCGTCGGCCGTCGTCGGCGTTCGTCCGCTTCGTCCAACACGTCGTCGTGCACGAGCGTGGCCATGTGTACCATTTCGATCACGGCACCGAGCGTGTGGTGCGCGGGAACAAGCTTACCGCAGGCGCGTCCCGTGAGCAGCAACAAAGCCGGTCTGAGCATCTTGCCCCGGTAGCACCGGACGGTCTCGCAGAGTTCGTTGGCCAGAGCGCAGCTCCCGAACAATTCCTCATCGAACACAAGGCGCACGCGCTCGAGGTCTTCCTCGATCGGCGCATAGGCTTCACTGATTGTGGCTGTGCTGGTTTCCATAACGTCAAACTGGTTTCAAGCTACTTGTTCCCGCCGGTTCTTATGCCCCCCGTTCCGAGAGGAAAGCCGGATGCTGGTCATTACTGACTCCACACCAACGGCCCTGAATGCCCCCTGTCCGTACCGGTTCATGCGCCTGTTTCCTTGCGTCGCTGCGCCGCACACACTTGGGACTTTCTCCCCACGCTACGCCTGTTTCAGGGGGGGCGTTGCTGAATAAGATATCCGCTTCCACGAACCCCTACCAGTAGTTTTCAAAGGTTTTGAAACGATCGAAACACAAGCGCGGAGACGGCGATCGACCTGTCTGTTAATGCGTTTCCGCACGAAGGCGAAAGACCTTTCGATAGGCTACCGGTACAGGCAGGGCATCCCATTGACCGGGTGTGACCCACCGAATACCCGCTGCTTTCCGTGGTGCACCGCATCTCACGGAGACGGCAAACGCTTGTAACCGAACCAGCCGGTGCGTCAGACGATGTTCAATCGGCTCGAGCCGCAGCGGACGCCCCTCTATCTCAAGTTCATACGTCCGCGTCAGCAGGTTCAACGAACGAACGGTCACACGCCCGCCCACCTCGATCGATGGCGGTTCCCACAGCCCGCTCCACAATCCGCCGACCGGTCTGCGACGAACCAACGTCCGACGATTCCTGTCGAACAACCCGACAACCAGATTGACGACGGGCACGCCCACGCTCCGACCCGCGCCGCGAACCGGTAGCCGCCCGACGTGTCCGCGCCTTCGGGCTCCACAGCGCGACGCGAAGGGGCAGACCTTGCAGCTCGGGGTTCGGGGCGTACAGACCAGATTGGCGAAGTCCATCCACGCCTGGTTGAAGTCACCCGGTCGATCCGGCGGCAACAGGCGGGCGGCGAGCGCGCCGATCTGACGTCGACCCGCGCTCGACAACACGTCCGCTTCGATATGAAACAGCCGTGCGATCACCCGCGCGACGTTTCCATCGACGGCGGCCACGGGTTCTTGGTAGGCGATCGAGGCTATGGCTGCGGCGGTATAGGTGCCCACACCGGGAAGTTCGCCCAAGGCCGCGGCGGTGGAAGGTATCGCCTCGCCTGCGCGAACAAGTAACTTGGCGGCGTCATGTAGATTCAATACGCGGCGGTAATACCCAAGCCCTTCCCATGACTTGAGCACGGACTGTCGGCGCGCACGGGCCAGCGCGCTGAGCGTCGGGAAGCGTTTGAGGAACGCATCGTAATAGCCCACTACCGTCTCGACGCGCGTTTGCTGGAGCATGATCTCAGCGACCCATTGGGCGTAGGGGTCATGGGCACGCCGTCGCCACGGCAGATCGCGGCGGTGGGCATCATACCAGGACAGTAGCGCCCGCTGAACGAACGCGCGCTTGGCCGAGGAAACGGCGACACAAACCGGCGAGTCTGTCCCTGTACGGTAATTCACTATTCAGGGTCGAGCCGATTGCCGCACTGCGCGCAGTAGTTGGCGTGGTCCGGGTTTACCTCATGGCAGTTCGGGCACCGCCGGCGCGATCGCCGACCGGACGTCGCGAGAAACACGACGACGACGATCGTCACCAGCACCAATACCCTGTTGCGCTCGAAAAACCAGGCGAGCAGCGTGACATGATCGAAGAGCATGGACATATCGAACAAACCACGTTTCCCCTGACCTTATCGTTTTGCCCCGAAGCGCCGGTGCGTCGGCGTGGTGTCGACGCCGGGCATGACAATCGGCTGCCCGCGATCATCCTCGTACAGACATTCGACCTGATCGCTCGTGAAGCTCAAATCGCCGCGCACGGTGACCTTCTTGCCCGTCGCGCTCTCAATGGCGCTGATGGCCGTGCGCTTGATGTTGAGGATTTGATAGGCGACTTCCGTCGACACGGTGATGCGAATCTTGCGCACGTCCGGATGATAGGCGGCCAGTTGAATCAGGCGCATGACGTCGAGGATGACCGATTCCGGCATTTTGACGAGTCCGCTGCCGCGACACTGCGGGCAGTCGAAATAGATATTCCGTTTGAGTGACGGTCCCTGTCGCTGGCGCGTCATTTCGATCAGTCCGAACGCGCTCATGCGCAGAATTCGGGCCCGGGCTTTGTGTTTCTTGAGGGCGTCGCGCAAGGCACGTTCGACCGTTCGCTTGTTGCGGTCGTGACGCATATCTATGAAGTCGCACACGATCAGCCCGCCGAGGTCGCGCAACAGCAACTGCCGCGGCTTGGCAGCCCCCGCG
>CAZWWW010000425.1:0-3233 GCA_964637715.1 uncultured Phycisphaeraceae bacterium
GCAGACGGCGACACGGATCACCGAACCATTAACGCCGCGCTGTAGCGGGGGGAATCTTGTTAGCGAGCGAACCGGACAGACAAAACGAGCGTTGGCCCGCGGTTGTCGTTCGTCATCGAATGGCGCTGGTGGTCGTCGCGCACGCGTTGCTGTTCGCGCTGGCGTTGCTGGCAGCTTTTCTACTGGCCTATAACTTTCGCTGGAGCGTCGCCCGCCAGGACGTCCGGTTCCGCTGGTTTGACGAGTTTTACCTGCCGCTGTTGTGCTTTGCCTTGCCGATCAAGCTGGCGGTCTTTTATGCCACGCGGCAATACCAGGGTTCCTGGCGGTACGTCGGGTTGCGCGATCTGCTGCGGGTGTTGAGCGCGTCGTTGGTGGCCACGTTCGCTTTTCTCAGTGTTTACTTTGTCGTGGAGAACCTCTGGCAGGGACGCTTCGGTCATCCGCTTGTTGATCGTTACCGCGATCTACGTCAGTCGTCGGTCTTTCTGATTGACTGGGCGGCCACCATCGGGCTGGTTTGCGCGGCGCGCATTCTCATTCGGTTCTACTATGAAGAAGTGCAACCGCGTCACGCCGTTGAGCCGCGGCGCGTGTTGATCTGTGGCGCGGGTGACGCGGGGGAGGCCGTACTGCGTGAGCTGCTTCGTATGCGTCACGAAGCCTACGAATGCGTGGGTTTGCTCGATGACGACGCGCCGTTGCTGCACGGGCGTATCCACGATGTGGAAGTGCTGGGGCGTACCGCGGACGTCCGGGAGGTATGCGCACGGTATGAGGTGAAGGAGGTGCTGATCGCGCTGCCCAAAGCCTCCCCCAAGACCATTCGTACGCTCGTCAAACGCTGTGAGGGTATGGGTGTTCGTTTCCGTACGATGCCTGCGGTCAGCGACCTGCTGGAAGGGCGCGTTCAGGTCAGCCAGATGCGTGACGTGGATATCGCCGACCTGCTCGGTCGTCAGACCGTTCAACTGGACCTTGACCGCATCGGCGCGGCCCTGCGCGGGAAGCGTGTATTGGTAACCGGTGCGGGAGGCAGTATCGGCTCGGAAATGTGCCGGCAAATCGTGTCGTTCGAGCCGACGCAGTTGATTCTGATTGAACGCGCCGAGAATGGATTATTCGAGATAGACCGCGAACTGCGTCGCACCAACCCGGACATCGACATCGTTCCCTATGTAGCGGACATCGCGGACCGTCCGCGTCTGGCAAGTATCTTCGAGCAGGAGCGCCCTTCGACCGTGTTCCACGCCGCCGCGCACAAACACGTGCCCATGATGGAATCGAACGCGGGGGAAGCCGTCAAAAACAATATCGCCGGTACCGCTGCGGTGGCGGACGCCGCGTTGGCTGCCGGTGTGTCGAAAATGGTCATGATCTCGACGGATAAAGCCGTCAATCCCACCAGCGTGATGGGGTGTACGAAGCGCGTGGCGGAAATGTACGTGCAAGGACTGACAGATACGGGCGTGACACAGTTTGTCACCGTGCGGTTCGGAAACGTGCTCGGCAGCAGCGGCAGTGTCGTACCGATCTTCAAAAAGCAGATCGCCGAAGGTGGTCCGGTCACCGTTACCCACCCGGACATGACCCGGTATTTCATGACGATCCCCGAAGCCGCGCAGCTCGTGCTGCAGGCAGGCGTCATGGGCAAGGGCGGCGAGATTTACGTGCTGCACATGGGCGAGCCGGTCAAAATAGTAGATTTGGCGCGCGACATGATCACGCTGAGCGGGTTACGCCCCGGCATAGATATCGACATCGTGTTCAGCGGCAAACGTCCCGGCGAAAAGCTGTTCGAGGAGTTGTCCACCGAAGACGAGCACATCGGCGATACGGCGCACCCCAAGATCGGTATTTGGAAGCATCGCCCCAATGACATCGAGACGGTCCGTCGAGGTATGGAGCGTCTTTTGAGCCTCGCCGACACCGCACCGGTAGAAGCAATTCGCGCGGGGCTTCGCGCGCTCGTGCCCGAGTATGTCCCGGAGCCGGAATCCGAATCCGACGCAGACACGCCCGTTCCGAACGACATCGCCCGCCCCGTCGTTCGTTCGTAGTGCCGCGTTCACCCGGGCGCGCGGTGCGAGCCCGCTTCTTTCCCACAGATGCGGCAAGGTAAGCCAACTCCATGGCGTGTCTGCGCGCTGCAAACACTCAGATCTACAATTATTGGACACTTTTTGAACATTCTGCATTGATCTTATCGCTCCGTACATGTAATCTAGTGTGGGGCGTTGAATCGTACCGCGAGGGAGCGGTTCTTGCTCGGGGTTTTTCACGCGCGTTGCCCACCTGTTCGGCGTTGATCCGTTGTGGACATCATTTAGCTGTTCCGTGGAGATTGGATAATGAAAAGTGCGGCCGTTATTCTTGTGTTCGTGTGTTCGTTTGCTTCGGTGTCGACAGTTTTTGCCGAGAACGGGTTCAAAGACGATGCGTTGATTGTCGTTGACCCATTGCCGGCGGAGCATGTGACGCTCTTCGACGGCCGGGCGGTGGACGTGGAGGTCCAGCGCGTGTGGAAGCCGGTTTGCGGAACTGATCTGACCAAGGTAGACAAAGCTCAGTTCGAACGAGTGGTCAGCAACTTGCGGCGCACGCTGAACGAAAAGCCGACCCAGACGATTAAAACGTCGCGGCGCGGCACCACGGGAATAGATATCGTGTTCAACGTAGTGGGGTCGCTTCCGCCGGGCGCGGCAGGGGCCCTGGCGGACGTTGAGGCGTATATCGAGACGCAGTTTACCGATCCCGTGGTCGTTCCGATTACGTTTCGTATGCAGAATCTCGGGGCGGGTGTATTGGGGGCTACGTCAAGCAATTACCTGTCGGCGGACTACGCCATTGTGCGCGACGCGTTGCGGGCGGATATGGATCCCGACGACATGATTCAGGATTGGCTTCCTGATCCGGACAGGGTACCGGTTCGCTACGACGCGTCGAGTGCGGTGGTCACCAACGAGAACCGGGTCTTTGTGACGCGGGCAAACTACAATGCGGCCATAGGCGTTGCCGGCGGGGCGGTGGCGAGTATGACGCTCAACACCGATTTTGCGTGGGACTTCAATCCGGCTGACGGCGTACCCGGTAATCTCTTTGGGTTTCAATCGGTCTTGGTTCACGAAGTAGGTCATGCGTTGGGGTTTACTTCAGGTGTTGATTTTCGGAACTTTGACATAGAAATGCTTGACCTTTTTCGATTTCAAAGAACAGACGGTTCGGGCGACTAC
>CAZWWW010000426.1:0-3220 GCA_964637715.1 uncultured Phycisphaeraceae bacterium
GCAAACCCCTTGACGGAGGCTTACTCATAGATGCCACCCACAACGAACCCTAAGATTAAGCTGTGACGTTGCACTAGCGCGGTGTTTTCTCTTTGTTGCGGGCTCACATCGGTGTTCCGGACTGTGTAGCGGAGCGTCCGTGTGGACCGGCGTTTGCGGTCGAGCACAAGCCCGCGTTATTTGATTGGAGGCGCCCGACAAGCGGTGCGCCAACGCATGTAGGGCCTGCCCTTGGAAGGACTGACAACCGTTATGCATAACATGACTCGCCTGGGCCATATTCGATCCGTCCTTTGGATTCTTCCGGTTGTCTGGTCAACCGGTCCGCTGAGCTCCTCCGTGTGGGCACAGCAAGGCGACGTGCTCACATCGAAGGGCGTAGCGCGACTGCGGTCGGTGACGTCGGTGGTCGTTTCGCCGGACGGACAGCACATCGCCTATACGCTCAGTGTGCCGCGCGATCCGTGCAAAGACAAGAGCGGACCGAGCTGGACCGAGCTTCATGTCGCAACGGTTTCGGGTGAAACGCGCCCGTTTGTTACGGGTGAAGTGAACGTCGGGGCGATTCAATGGACGCCGGACGGCCGCGGCATCTCCTTCCTCGCCAAACGCGGGAAGGACAAACATCGATCGCTGTACGTTATACCGATCGACGGTGGTGAGGCGCATCGTGTTTTAGCGCATGAGACGGACATCAGGGAGTATTCGTGGAGTCCCGACGGACGCCGCGTGGTTTTTGTGGCCAAGGACAAGAAAAACAAGGCGGTCGAAAAGCTGAAAAAAAAGGGGTTCAACGCGGAAGTGTTCGAGGAGGACGTTCTCGCCGTTCGCGCGTGGATCGCACGCATTGGTGACGATGTCCCGGAACCCGAGCCCATGAAACTGCCCGGTACCCCGTCCGACGTGGTTTGGGCACCTGTTGGGAGCCATATCGCCCTTGCCCTTGCGCCGACCCCGTTTGTCGACGATGCGCTGATGGCGCGCAAGCTCCACGTCTTTGATGCCGATACCGGTTCGATCGTCAGCAGCTTCAAGAATCCCGGTAAGCTCGGCAAAGCGTCGTGGAGCCCCGACGGCAAGCGGTTGGCGTTTCGATCCGCCGTGGACGTCCACGACCCCTCCGCTGGCCGTTTGATGTTGGCCGATCCCGCGAACGGGACATTAACCAATCTTGTTCCGGGGTACGAAGGTGATTTCGTCTCTCAGGCGTGGCTAAGTTCCGAGGAGATCATGTTCATCGCGGACGAGGGCGTGTGGAGCACCTTTGGGGAGGTCCGCTTTGACGGTACGAAACGGCGGACCCACATTCCCGCCGGCACGACGGCCATGCGATCCTTCTCGCTTTCGCGTGATGGGCAGACCGCGGCGCTACTGATCCACAGCCCCAAGCACCCCTATGAACTGTTCGTCATGCGTCACGGAGACAGTGGACCGCGGCGCATTACCAACAGCAATCCCTGGCTTGATGAAATCCGTCTTGCCGAGCAGAGCGTCGAGACCTACAAATCGCGCGACGGGGTCATGATTCAGGGTTTGCTGATTCATCCGCTCGGCGAAGAACCGGGGACGCGCTATCCGCTGATCGTCAATGTACACGGCGGTCCCGAAGCACATTACACCAACGGTTGGATCACGCGGTACGCATCGCCCGGACAGGTGGCGGCGGCCCGTGGTTTCGCCGTGTTCTATCCCAACTATCGAGGCAGTACGGGGCGCGGGGTCGAGTTCGCCAAAGCGCATCAGGCCGACTACGGCGGTAAGGAGTTCAACGACGTGGTAGACGGCGTGGACTATCTTATCGCCAAGGGGCTTGTCGACAGGGACCGCGTCGGCGTGACCGGCGGATCATACGGCGGATACGCAACAGCCTGGTGTTCCACCTATTACACCAAACGGTTTGCGGCGGGTGTGATGTTCGTGGGCATCAGTGACCAGATTTCCAAATCCTCAACCACGGACATTCCCAATGAGATGACGCTCGTGCATGCTCGTAAGCGGTTGTGGGATGACTGGGATTTCTTTCTTGAGCGCAGCCCGATTCGCTATGTCGAGCAGGCTCGCACCCCTCTGCTGATTCTCGGCGGCAAGGACGACACGCGCGTACACCCGAGTCAGTCGCTCGAGCTGTACCGCAATTTGAAGGTACTGGGCAACACCCCGGTGCGTCTCGTCAGATACCCCGGAGAGGGACACGGCAACCGCAAATCGGGTGCCCGGTACGATTACAACCTGCGTATGCTGCGATGGATGGAACACTATCTGGTCGGTGACGGTGGTGCGCCACCGCCCTACGAATTGGATTACGCCTGCCCGGCGGATAAGGATGAGGTCAAAGATAAAACGGGCGACACCGCGGCGGGCGACGGAGAAGGCGACGGTGCGTGATCGCGATTCTATTCTGAAACGATGGACCGTGCCTATGCTGTCGCTCGCCGTCCTTATGGGCGGTCGGGCGAACGCAGCGCACGGAGGCAACGCGGATTCGCTGCATGAGGGGCGCTGGCATGCGTGGTTGGATAGCCCGGGAGGGAACCTGCCTTTTGGGCTTGAATTGCGGAATGAACATGGCGCGTGGGAGGCAACGATCGTAAACGGGGCGGAGCGTATCAAGGTTCCGGTGGTGGAGCTTGGCGTTAGCGCCTTGACGCTGGGTATTGATTACTATGACTCGTCGATTCGCGCTACGGCTTCAGGCCATGGAACCCGTCTCGACGGGGTATGGCGCAAGAAGGGACGTAGGGATTCCTGGTCAACGTTGCCGTTTCACGCGGAGGCGGGCCGCCGCCCGCGGTTCGATTCGCGCGTTGCTCAAAAACCACCCGAGCGTCCGGGGATCATCAAGGACATCAGTGGACGCTGGTCGGTGCGCTTTGATCGCTCCGACGATACGGCCGTGGGCGTCTTCGAACAGGATCGACAAGGCAACGTACAGGGTACCGTGCTCACGACAACGGGTGACTACCGGTTTCTAGCCGGTTTCTATGAAGATGGACTGCTTCGCCTCTCGACGTTCGATGGCGCGCACGCCTTCCTGTTTCACGCACGGTGCCAGGAAGATGGCACGCTGAAGGGGGATTTCTGGTCACGCGATTCCTGGCACGAACCGTGGACCGCCCGCCGTGACCCCAAGGCTTCATTGCCTGACGCCTTTGCCTTGACCCATGCGCCTGAGCACATTGACCTTAGCCGGATTCGGTTCCCGAATCCCGGCGGTGTCGTA
>CAZWWW010000427.1:0-3213 GCA_964637715.1 uncultured Phycisphaeraceae bacterium
ATCCGATCAACGTTTTTCCGTTTTCGATTCTCGGAGGAAACGCAGGTGAGCTTCCTGAAACGCCGATTCGAAAACTGGTATCTTCCGGCGGCGGATTCAGCTTGCAGAATGAAGAGAATAACGACTGCTTCATACTTTTTGATGCCTTGCAAATCACCTGGCATGGCGAACACAAGCCGGCGACCATTCCGGTCGCATGCGCGGGCTACAGTAACGCCACCGAGGTCGTCCTGTTCGGTCGGCGGGAACCGGGTGATTCAACGGCGCCCGCAACCTGACCGCCATGATCCGGTACACCGGGGCTCATAGCTCAGTTGGCAGAGCGCGTCGCTGATAACGACGAGGTCCGAGGTTCAAGTCCTCGTGGGCCCATTCATTTCAGAAGCCCAACGTCCGAACCGCCTATTCTTCTATCCGGCCTGAGCGCCGGCGGTCGAAAGGACGCGATCATCGCCGTCTACGATCAGTGACTCGCCGGGTGCGAGCGGCGCGAAGCCGTCGAAGTGGACAGTTCTGAGATGCCGGTTCACGGCCATCAGCCCGTAATGCAAACCGATCGCATGTTCGAGCGCCGTAGCAACGACGTGCGTACGGTGGATGGAGGTCGCCGGAAAGTCTGCGTCGCCACCGGGTACTTCGATGCGCATGACCGCCGCCCCGGCTTCGACCGCGTCACGCAAGGCGCCTTCTTGAAACGCATCGGGGTCGTGAAGGACTTCGACGTCGTGGTTCATGTATCGCCACGCGAACGCATCGCGATCGCTGTGTCCGCCTCCTGCCGGCGCACAGGGTGCAAAAAACCTATCACTCCCGAAGGTCGCGGTAAGACGCGGGAACCATTCGGCGAATCGATCGAAAAAGCCGCTACGTTTGGGGAGCACGACACGCAGTTGGTTCACGCCACGCGAGACAATATCGATCACCGCCGACAGCCCACCGTCCTCAATGGCCAACTCCAACGGGGCGCGCGGCGGTGCACCGCTTCGGCGCCAGCCGTGACAGGGCGCCCACGGCGCCATACAGGGAACCCACGCCAGACGATAGCGCGAGGACAACGCCGGCGCGTAGGGACAGGTGTACGGCGCCATGCGAATAAGTTGTTTGAACCACAGGAATGAACCGTACACGCTTTCGGCGTCTCCCGAGACGAGTCCGCTTCGTACGAGAATCAACGGCTTTTCTTTGAGCGGAAGACCGAACGACTCGTCGTCACGTCCTATCGTGACAAGCTGCTCGGTGACCTCCGACGAAGGCGCGTCGGCGTCGTGCACGATGAATTCGCGAAAACGCGGATAGGCTTCGCGGAACAGATCGCGCAGAATCGTTTCGTTCGGCGCGGGCACGATGTATTGCCCGAGCCCCGTGTCGGCATGACCGAGGATATTCAGTAGCAGGTGCAGCGGCAGCACCGGTTCATTCATGGTGGTCGGCGTCGACTCTGCGGGTTCCATATCGAGCACGAACAGACCACCCTTGTCACTCGGTTTATACAACGCCAAGGGGCGTCCCGTCGTTACGTCCTGATTTCCCACCGACGACAGGAGCGTTTCAAAACCGTGTCTCTTGGCAAACACCTTAAAGGCCGTCGTTTTGGCGAGCTGATGGTGGGTATAACTCCCGGGCAGTGTTCCTTCCCACGCGAACGTGAACACGTCATCCAGGGCAAAGCCACGCGTCATCGACCCCGCAAAAGCAACCCGGGCGCACAGCGGGTCGTCCTCCTGTTCGACGCGTTTCACGGTCAGCGCATCCTTGCTCAGCGCGACCAAGGCGGGGAGTGATATAACAACAATCCGCTCGTCCGCCAGCGTGCACAGTGCCTTAAGGGACCGAATCCGCCGCGGCGGTTTCTCGTCGAACAACAGGACCGCATCCCCTGCAGGAGCGGTCGGGTCGAACGCCTGCGGCGCGACGGTCTTGATGGTTTTCGTACCGAGGGCCTCGCGCAGCCGCTGCGTGAGGGGACGCGTGTCGGCTGTTTCCGAGCAAACCACCACCCGACGGGTTAGGCGAGTCGGCGGTACGGCATAAGCCGGAGGCGGAATCGCGAGGATGTGCGACGCCTCTTCCGGCTCGATCAGAGGCATGACGCGCACTTCGTGGACGACTGCCACGCCGCTGGCACGGACCACACCAACCGACACACACAAACGTTTGGCGTTTTCTGGTAGCTTGAGATAAGTGCGTACCGTGATCGGATCGGAGGCCTTTCGGATCGCCGGTGCGAATCGAGGCTGACCCACCGGTTCATCATGTTCCAATGCCTGCACCGAGAGCACAAAACCGCCCGTATCATCACCGGGCGACAGGGCGCAAGTTACCACTGCGTCAACGCGGACGTACTTGTCCCGCGCACAACCGACCGTTTGCGACCACCACGCGTTGCCTTGATCGGTATCGCTCGCTATCTCCATACCGATCGCACTAGGTTCCGGCCGGTCTGACAAGCGCCGCCACGTCGCCGCCACGTCGCTCGTGCGCCACACCCAACGGCTCGGCCCCGCTTTGCCTTCGGCAAAGTTTGCGTTTCGTATTTTGTTTACGCTTGTAGCCACTTCCTTGCTCCACAATGAAGAACGAAGTCGTGTCTATAACGACCGAATAGAAGGTTGGCAACGGATTGGCGTATCGACACCGCACTGTGGGGGCGTGATACCATCGGCGGGCAGCGCGGATCGATAGCGGCTGCCCGTCGCGACGGCGCCCTCACTGTACCAGAGGACTCGGGCATTTCAGTTGCTTGGCGCTCGCGGCTCGTATAGCGCTGTCCGGATTCGCCGAAACCGTCGCGCCCGCGCTGAAGCCGGGTGCAAGACACTTTATGCGGCGTCAAGGCAGAGCAGGTGGTTCGCCCGGCCAGGCCGGAGGGTTCACCCGCCGCGGTCATGGCAGGTCAACCTTCCGCCTTGCGGCGATAGAACGACCTGCCCTACCTTTTTTTTGTGACCGCCGAGCCTGCCACGCACCTGCTGAAAACGTTCGTTGGTCAATCGCCTTTCCGTGTAGGCGGTTCTGCGTTAGCTTTCCGCCATGTCCGTAGTTGGCCACGGGTTGGATCTTGTCGAACGAGCGCGCATTGCGCACCTCCTGGAGACGCACGGTGAGCGGTTTCAGCGGCGCGTGCTTACGCAGGCGGAGCGAGACCGTGCCGCCTCGCTGAGGCACCCGGATGCGTTCGTAGCCGGTCGGTTTGCCGCCAAAGAGGCGATCCTT
>CAZWWW010000428.1:0-3211 GCA_964637715.1 uncultured Phycisphaeraceae bacterium
TGGCAGGTCAACCTTCCGCCTTGAGGCGAAAGAACGACCTGCCCTACCGTTTTTACGACCGCCGATTCTGTCACGCACCGTGCGGGGCCGGATGGTTCAACCGCGGATGGCGGAGCTATGGATGGCCGTATACAATGGGCGACCGGGTGAGGGTTTGAGTTCGGGTCATGGAGAACGCGAAATGAAAGGTGTCATTCTGGTAACGGCGGTCGCGATGATAGTCGCGATCGGCTGTCGGCGCGGCGATCCTGCAGATAAGATGATCGGTATGGTTGATCGCATGCCGCCGGAGAAAAGACCTGTCAATTGGCAGCAAACACGATCGCTGATGGAGCGGAAGGCACCCGCCGTGGGTCAACCCGCCCCCGACTTCACACTCAAAACGCTTGACGGTACTAAAACGATTTCGCTCAGCGCCTTTCACGACGACCGACCGCGCGTGCTGATTTTCGGAAGCTATACGTGACCGCCGTTTCGGCGCCAGGCTGGCGCTCTGGAGCAGTTGTCGAAAAAGTACGCCGACTCCGCGGCGTTCCTGTTCGTGTACATCAAGGAAGCCCACCCGGACGACGGATGGCAGCTTGAATCGAACAAGAGAGATAACGTGGTCTACCGCAACCCCAAGTCGTGGGATGAGCGGCGAGGCATCGCCAAGACTGCCTGCACGCGGCTCAAGCTCGATATGCCGGTCGTTGTGGACACTATTGATAACCGGGTCGACAACCTTTACGCGGGTTGGCCCGAACGCATGTTCGTGGTCGACCGAAACGGCAAGATCGCCTACGCCGGGGCCCAGGGTCCGTGGGGCTTCAAACCCGATGAGGTCGATAAGACGCTGAGCAAATTGCTTCGATAGAGCACGTTTTGTTCTTGGGTAGCGGTCCGATCACCGTTTCACACGGCGAATCGAATCAATCGGGCGAACCACTTTGACGGGGAGGCCGTTGCTTCTGTCTCCCCTGCCCGTCCAAGAACGTAAACCGCGGCGGCGGGCACGGCGGGTCTATCGCTGTTCGTCTGGTTCTCGCAAGAGCTCCCACCAATGGCGCGCCGTGTCCCGGTCGACCTCGGGCGCTTCTTGACGCAGCAGGGTCAGTAGATCCGGCGCTTCGAACGTGTGATCCGGTTCGCGGATCAATCCAAACGGCTGACCGAACAGCTTGACCGTCAGGATCGTGCGACCGTCCGAACCATGCGTACCCCGCACAGCCACCCGCCCATCCGCCAAGGTCACGTGCGCGCCGAGTTGAAGGTATTCCACGTGCTCGGGGAGCATGGCTGCGGGGTTGACGCCCAACCAGCGCTTGGCTGCGGCGGCGATGACTTCGCGACTGATGATCGCCGGACCGTCAGTCGGCGGTCGCGCGGTTACCGTTACGTCAGCGGAGCGCAACTCATCGTCGACCACGAGCATCGAGCGAACGTCGACGGCGGCTGTCCCCGTGACGGTGCCCCGACCGACAAGGGCGGTAATGGCTTCGAGGGAAAGATCGCCGCACCGTCCCGACGCTGAGAGACGATCAACCCGCCCGTTGCTGAGCAGAAGCTGATTGATCCGTATCGTCATCATCGCGTCCCGTCCATGGGCAACAAGGGCCGGCGCCACCGCACGAAGGCTGAGGTTGTACACCTGCCCGCTCAACGCAAGATGCGCCAGGCGATCGCCCTCGAACACCGCGTCGTCGATTTCCACGGTCACCCTGCCCGGATAGGGTCCACCGGGCCACCTGTGGGACCATTCCGACAGGTCGGCGTCGCGCAGCGAACCGGACATGGTGACCGAGTCTCCGGTATCGGTTTGCGTGTACAGGATCGTTCCGGAAAACGTTCCGCTTGAGATGGGGCGCCCCACCAGGCCTTGCAGACCGAGCGCGGAAAGCGGCATCGTGGGAACGGTGAGGCGAATGCGATGGAAATCGGGCAGCCTGTGTTCGCCGGTTGTAAAGCGCGCCGAAATGTTCACAGGTTGGTCGACGGTTACGCCGTTTAGTCGCGTGCAGTCGATCGACGCACGGCCCGTACCGTCGGGTTCGATGAGCAGCACGCCGGTCGCGCTTGATGCAGTGAATCGAACCGCGTCGCGCTCGTAGCGAACCTCGATGTTCTTCAACCGAACCTGCGAAAGACCGACCGCATCAAACCGATGCCCCAGCCCGCCGACGAGCATCTGTTCATACTCGCGCCGCGACCAACCGGCGGTGCCCACAAGCACCCATCCGTCTTCAATATCCAGAACATAGCCATCGTTGACCGTCGTATCGCCGTGGTGCCAGACGGCGTGTCGGCAGGTAAAGACGTCCGGTCCGTCCGGCGAGAGTTGTGCGCGGATGTCGTGGAACGTCCGACCGCCGGGACCGAGGGGACGAACGCCGCCGAGTTCCACGACGACCCCAAGCCGCCGGCTGAGCGAGCTTTCCAGAGAAACCCGGTAGTAAGCGCTGCGAACGTACGCGGCGTATCCCAGTATGATGGCCAGCGGAACGACCACGACGCCGAGACACAACGCCGTGATGACTTGTCGGCGTCGCAGCAGGCGCGACCGTAAACCCGGACGCGGTCGAATCGTCGCCAGCAATGCGTCGAGGTCAACGACCTGCGGATCAAGACCGGGATCATGCGGCGAAAGGGTGCCCATCAAGATTCCTCGTACGAACAGCGGTGTACGGGACCTCCAACACAGCGTGAAACCGCTCGATGTGTCGCGTGTCCGGGTTTGATCGCGCCGGGATATACCACACCCGCGTACTACGTACTATGTCTAGTACTTTGTCACACCTTTTTTTGTGGGTGGGATGGGCAAACTCGTTTGCCCGTGACTGCCCCGCCAGCAACACGGGCAAGCTGCCGCTTGCCCATGCCACCCACAACAAACCCTAAGAATATGCTGTGGCATTGTACCAGCATAGCACAGCCGTACCCTGTGTATAAGGGGGATAGCGGTACGTTCTTGTCACGCTTCCACACTATTCTTTGTTGTGGTGTCGCTGCTCGCTGCTGCGACGTTGTGTATCGGATCAAAGAATGTTTCGACCGCTGCACTAAAACAGAGCCCCTCGTATCCGCGCTGCGGTTGTTTCGAGCCCTTCCGACTACGACAGCGTACTGCGCGGCGACGTGGGAACCTACCGATCACCACCGTTACAGCAATGTCTGTTATTGTGTATCGCCGTATCGCGTCGATTCGCCTGATGAAACGGTGATTCGACCGCTA
>CAZWWW010000429.1:0-3204 GCA_964637715.1 uncultured Phycisphaeraceae bacterium
CTTGACGTGGACGCGATTCGCGCCGGGTCGACGCCCGTCGGACTGACGAATCTGGGGCTGGTGTCGGTCGATGAAACGGGGGCGATCAAATCCGCGGAGCGCACGAACCGATTCGCCAACTTCATGGTTCCGCTGGCTTGCATGATGCTCATGTTCATCGTTGTGATGGTCGGGGCGTCACCGCTGATGCAGAGCGTGCTTGAGGAGAAGATGCAGCGCATCGCCGAAGTGTTGCTCGGCTCGGTGCGCCCCTTTGAGCTCATGTTGGGCAAGCTGTTGGGTATGGTCGGCGTGTCGCTGACCATTGCGACGGTGTACATCGGCGGGGCGTTTTTCGCGCTGCAAAAAGCCGGGTACGCTCAGTTTTTTCCGACGCATATCGTGTGGTGGTTTGTGTTATATGTCACGTTGGCCGTGCTCATGTTCGGGGCGATGTTTATCGCGATCGGTGCAGCCGTTACCGACATGAAAGAAGCCCAAACGCTCATGACGCCCGTGATGCTCCTGATGTTCGGGCCAATGATTCTCTGGACGAACGTGCTCAAGGAACCGCAGGCGACATTCGCCGTTGTGGCCTCTTTGTTCCCGCCCGCCACGCCGATGTTGATGATTATTCGCCAGGCGGTTCCCCCGGGCGTTCCGTTATGGCAGCCCATTCTGGGCGTCGTGCTCGTGGCGTTGACTACGCTCTTTTTCGTATTCGCCGCCGGGCGCATTTTTCGCGTGGGTATTCTCATGCAGGGGCGCGGCGCGAAAATCCGCGAGATCGTGCGCTGGGTTGTTCGCGGGTAGGCTGTTACGGACCGAGGCCCCGCCGATCAGCACGTTTCCTTCATGTCGCAGGAGTAGCTCAGAACCCATGGGCCATGCTCGAAGCGGGTCGGCGATTCGCCATACAACGGCTTAATGCCCCTCAACCTGCGATAGACCATCACGATCTGAATAAGTCCGTACCGCCCGGTGAGCCCGAATTCTAGGAGCTTGCGCGTTTTGCCTCGTGGCCAGTCGGACAGCGACCCTTACGTGCGGCGTGCGATTCGCGTAGAACAGGGCTATGGGTGTAGACTCCGAGCCACGGGCACAGGCGGGTATTCCGAGTTTCACTTCGTCGTCGCCGGTCGCACTTGCCGGCGCTATAGGTTTACTGGCGTACATCGCGGCGGTGATTGGCGTTCAGCCGTACCTGTGGAACGTCGTGACCTATGCGGTGGAACGTCGACCCGGGGTCCCGCACCGGTTGGCGAGCGGCATGTTCGCTGCGCTGTTGACGATTGCGCCTATACTCTGCGCCTTGTTCGGCTCGCGGCGGCGGCAGGGGCGCGTGCGCGTGAGCAATACCCTGGCGTGCTTTCGACCGCTCGTGCTGAGTTTGCCGCTCGCAGTAGCGGTATGGTTTGACACGGGCCTTCGGTTTCCGTTCTCACTGCTTCACATGTGCGGCGCGGGGTGGTCCGTCCTCTTATCGCTTCGGGGCAGCAACGCACGCGGCCTGCAGTCCGGCGGATCGGCGGGGACTTCCGTTCTCTTGACAAATGGAGATCGGATGGGCACGCGTACGCCGGTCATGGCGGCTCTGGTTTCCTTAACGCTTGTGGTCGCGGTCTTGACGTTGGTGCATACGCGCCTCCAGATCAATTTCTTCGAGCACTTCATGCTCGGTCACGCCGATATGGGGCACTTCACGGAGGAATTGAAGAACGCGTTGGCCGGTCGCGGTCTGCGCTCGGACAGTTTTCCGAATACGCGATTGGGTTGGCATTTCACGCCGCTCGAATATCTACTCGTACCCGGGTATTGGCTGTGGCCTTCGCCGGTATTCCTGATGGTTTGCTCGGCATTGTTCGTTCACATAACGGCGCTGCCCCTATTCTGGTTGGCGCATCGCGTGTCCGGCTCGACAGCGACGGCGTGGTTGTTCGCACTGGCGTGGCTCCTGCATCCTTCAGTCAGCCGACTGCCTTATTCCGGCACCTATGGTTTTCAATGGCTCTATATCACCCTGCCGTTGATGGTCTGGTGGATCGGTGCCGGACTTCTTGACAGATGGAAAACCTTTTTTGTATTGTTTGTCGTGTTGCTGCTCTGCAGAGAGACGACTGCGGCCACTACACTGGGTGTTGGTCTATACCTGCTGGTGACGAAGGAGCACAGAATAGCCGGCGCCGTAACGGTGGTTGTGTCGGTTGTCTATGCTATCGTGTGCTTTTCCTGGATCATTCCTCATTTCGCCGTTTCAGGCGAATATGAACGTATGCAGATGTTCGGCGTGCTGGGTTCCAATTTTACAGACGTTTTCCTTTCTGCGATCACACAGCCGACGGTGTTCTGGGGTCGTTTTGTTCGGTATGAGTCGATTCTGTTTGTTTGTACGCTGATGGCAACACTGTTGTTCCTTCCGGTGCGCGCATGGCGACTGAGTCTGGCTGCTCTGCCTGCGCTGGTGCTGGTGCTGCTGCTGGATAACGGGCAATGGCTCAGTATCAAGTTCTGGTATCAGGTGTCCGTATTACCGGTCTGGTTTGTAGCGGCTATGGTGTGGTGTGCGCGAAAGGATCGAGCCTATTGTTCCAAAGGGGGTTCCGAATTCCGCTCCAATCGGTGTATCGAGGGTAAGGATGATTCCGTCATTCCGGCAAATTCGACGCTCAAGCCAAATGCAGCGGGTTATCTAAAGACGGACGACGGGATCGGTCGCTGCGTAGGAAAGCACGGCCTACGCTATGGATGGGCGGTACTGCTGTGCTGCGGCTGGGGTCATTATCTGCTCGGGTTTTCTCCGATCGCCAAGTCGTACGATCTTTATGCGGCTGACCTCCGTTTGCAGCAGACAGACCCGGCGTTTCGTACCGTTGAGGCGTGGCGCAACAAGATTCCTAAAAGTGCAACAATCCTTGCGACGGAGCGCTTGGCCGCTCACTTCACCGACTATCGCCGGATCTACACCGGCGGTCGCCCTATGCCCGCGGACTTCGTGCTCATCGACCCGCGCGATGCGTGGGATACCTCGGGGTTGCCCGAGCAGGTGGAAACCTACCGCAACGATCCGTCCTACCGCCTGTTCGCGGAAGCGAACGGTCTCGTCGCCTTCGAGCGTCTTCCCGACGCGCGTGTTGTGCCCAAGGATTGAGATGACGGGATGTGGACTTCAACTTTAGTATGGCAGCGCTACTTTCTCTTTGGCCGTCTTCCACGCTTGCGTCGGCT
>CAZWWW010000430.1:0-3197 GCA_964637715.1 uncultured Phycisphaeraceae bacterium
CGTCTGCCAGGTCAGCCCGTTGGCCACCATGCTGGGCCCGTCGCTCGTGTTCTTACAAAACGTCACCTCGTCAGGTGTGGCGTTGATGAGCGTGGCGATGGAGGCCCGCACGCGGTCCGCATGTTTGTAGAAGCTGCCTTTGAGGTAGGTGTAGTGTTGCAGGTTATGCACGTATTCGTTGATCGCCGCGGCGCACCGGTTCGAAATGGGCGCAACCCCGGCGTGGTTTTGAAAGTTATAGTTCCGCGTGATCGGAAACTCGTCTCGCAGTGCGTCGATATTCATATTCGCGTACCCCGTTTGCCCGCGGGCCAACCTTTTGTGACGCTCGCCCGGTTCCGACAACCGGAACCGCAGCGCCACCCTACTATAGTATAGGCGCTTTCACGCCTGTCACGGCAAGTCTGTTCGTGCGGCGCCCTATACGCGCATGACCTCCGGTCCGAAAACCGCCGAGGGCAGGAGAAACCGGGTTCGCACCGGTACGTGGACGCCCCGCAGGTCTTGTACTCGGGCACACGTGATTTGATGGGTGACATGGGCAAGCAGCAGCTTGCCCGTGTTGTTCCGTGGGCAGTCACGGGCAAACAAGTTTGACCATGCCACCCACAAGAACCTTAAGAATAAGCTGTAACGCTGCACCAAACCGAGCTCTATTCTTTCGTAGTGGTCGAATTACCTTTTCATCCGGCCAATCGACGCGATGCGCGCTACACAATAACGGACCATGCTGTAGAGACGCCCGAGCGATGGGGCATCAGCCTTGCGTGGATACTTACGAGGCGTACTGAAATCAGGAAGTCATCCCGCGCAGATGCGGGACATCCAGAACGGCGAAGCGCGTTTTCACGTCGGCGATGCGCTCGCCGCGCTGGGTTATGTTGGCTTCGTGGATGGGGCCCAGTCGACCGGACGCACCGGTCAGATAGCGGGCGCCGTAGGGGTTCAACCCCATCACACGCACGGCGGTGGCATCCACGGCGGTTGTGTTGCGACCCATGATGACACAGCCGCAGGGTTTCGCCGGACCCATGATCGGTCCGTCACCTTCCATACCGATGATGCCATCCACAATGGCAAAGTGCGGGCGCACCGTCGCGTTGATGTCGAGGATCGACTCAGGAATCCCGTGAACGTGCAGAACGTTCTTGGGCCAGCCATACACGATGCCCGGCATGACGCCGAAAAGATTCTTCATCGCACAGGTCACGCCCGCCCAATGATGGGTCTTGAGCTTGGGCATGGATACGACCCAGTCGGTCTCGACGAGCGTGCGCGGCAGATGCAACGTCGTCAACGAAGTCCATCGGCCACGGTTCTTCACGGCGACGACGTCATCGTGGTTCATATCCACAAACCGGATCCGGTTGCGCCGCAGCGCGTCACCCATGCCCGATTCGTCCAGCACCAGCCGGCTGTCTCGCCGGTGACCCTGCGCCTCGGCCACAAACACCTCGCTCGCGCCGAGCGCTGCGAACGCTTCGGCGGCGGCGACCACCATGGCGGGGTTGGTGTTGATATGGGGCGCGGATTCGGCTGTCTCCACTAAGTTCGGTTTGAGCAGAATACGTTTGCCGTGAATCTCATCGGGGTGAACGCCGAGGGATTCGAGCCCCGTACGTATGAGCGAAACAAGATCCGCGTCGTACCCGGCAGTCTTCCCGATAAACACCTCGCCACGCAATCCGCGTTCACCCTGGGTCTGGCGACGCGCACTCCAGGCTAGCCCGCCGCCGACAAGCAGCGCTCCCCCCGCCCCGATTACTTGGCGCCGAGTTGGCCGCCAGGTTGTCGGCGCGGGTTCGGTGTGTTGAAAGGGCGACTTGGGATTCATCTTGATGTCTCGAGCGTCCGGGTTTCGAGTAGGCCCTGCGCAAAGAGCATGAGCGCGTCATCCAACACGTTCGGCGTATCGGTTTCGAGGGTGGTTGCGGCGCTGGCCAACAGGCTGGAGGCGTCGGAAGGAAGCGCATCCCACACGCTCAGCCCGATCAGTCCCCAACTAAGTGACCAGGGTGCGCGCACCCCCGGTAATGTCTTCTTGAGGTAAGTGATTGCGCGCTCGATGCGTTGCTCACGCTGTTCGCCCGACAGTGCGAAGAGCGCGATACCGGTCGTAGCCGGGAAGGGGCGGAGCGTGTGGGTCAGCACGCGGGTGTTACCGTAGTTCCACCCGCCATGCGGCAACGCGCGATCGAGCAGTAAGCGGACACCTTCGCGTACTCGGGGATGGTTGCGTTTGCCGAGATCGCATAGAGCGCGCAGGGCGTAGGCGGTCGGTTCAACCCACGAGTGGGTGCCCGCCACCCAAGGCCAACCGACCAGACGGGTGTTATGTCCGAATACGGCCGGGTTGCTCGGCAGGGCAACGCCCCTGGATCGTTCGAGCCACCGCACCGCCCGGTCGATCGGCTCGTCGAAGGTGCGGTGGTTGTCTGGCCCGGTTCGATGCCAGGCGAAAACAGCCAGCGCGGTAGGCCAATAGGGTCCGTCCGACGTTCCCCCGATCGAAACAGCGCCGTCGGGTGACTGAACGTCGGCAAGCCATTGAAGTCCGCGACCACAGGCTTCACTGCTGTGCTTTTGGGCATGGAGCGCCAGGCACGCCAGTGCCGTGGGCTCGGTACTCGGTGCGGTGTCGGGGCGATAACCCCATCCGCCGCGCGGATGTTCGGCGGCTACTAAACGTTGCAGTGATGTCGATAACCAGCGCATCAGGAGGTCGCCATTATAATGTTGAATCTGCGCGCAACTATAGTGTTGAATCTGTGCTCAACGCCTGTCAAACATAAGTCCTAATCGGTGAGGCCCACGAACACGAATCAAGAGTGTATCGGCGATCGACACGGAGCAATACGGTGGATGTGGGGCGACGGATGCGTGATCGGTCCTTGTCGCGCAAGACACTTCTGGCGCGTCCGCGATCCTTTTTCGCCCCGCAACTCAGGATGACGCACGTTGCGACTAGATCAAGCTCTATTTTTGTGTAGCGGTCGAATCATCGTTTCATCCGGCGAATCGACTCGATACGGCGATACACAATAACGGATATTGCTGTAGTACCCCGACACCGCTCGATTGATGAGTATCGCGGGGTGGCACGGGCAAACTTGTTCGCCCGTGACTGTCCCCGGAACAACAGGGGCAAGCTGCTGCTTGCCCATGAAACTATGAAGTAAGCCTCCTGGTGGATAGTT
>CAZWWW010000431.1:0-3150 GCA_964637715.1 uncultured Phycisphaeraceae bacterium
TTGTTATTCTGGATGAGCGCGGATGAGGTGTTGGCAACGGGGTATCAAGGCATTGAGGTGCACACCGCGCAGCGAAACGGCACGCGATCTTTTGTCCGCGGAACACGACCGTACACTACTGGCAGACCTCGCTGCCGGGTTTCGCTATGCGTTGGTGCACCGGCATATCAAAGAGTTGCTGGCGGTGGCCGCTCTGGTGTGGTTGTGCGGGCCGGTCGTCAACAGCGTGATACCGGCCGTTGTGCGGGACGTCTACGGCGGGACGTATACGAGTATCGGCGGCTATCGCGCGTGTCTCGGTCTGGGCTTTGTCCTTGGCGCCCTGCTGGTCACGGCGTTCGGTCGCGCTCTGCGTGGTGAAGTGGCGATCACCTGGGGTTTGTTCGGTATTGCCGGGGCTATAGCACTGTTCGCCGTGTCCGTATTCGCGCCCTGGAGTGCCACGACTCTGTCACGCATTGGCATGGTGGCGATCACGCTGGCGGGGGTGTTCGGCGTCGCCGTGATGGCCAGCTTCAACGCGCTGTTGCAGCGCTCCGTCGCGAACCGGTACCGGGGTCGGATCTTCGGGCTGAAGGATCTGGTGTGTATGGGCGCGTTGCTGTCGGCGACCGGCGCGCTGGGTATTCCCGCGCACGCCCGAGTCGATCGCTGGGTGGGCTGGTTGCTGGTCGGTGTTTCGGTGTTGACGTTCGGCGCGGGCGCGGTATCGCTCCGCGTTCGGCTACGCCGTACCACGGACACGCCCTGGTTTCATTTTCTGCGCTATTCGAGTGAATTCATCTGCCGGTTCTGGTGGCGGCTGGAGCGCGTGGGACCGTGTACCGTACCGCGGACGGGCGGTGTGATCATCACCGCCAATCACCGCAGCGTGCCCGACCCGCTGTTGCTCCATGCGTGTGTGCCGTATCGTGTCATCTCGTTCCTCATCGCCGCCGAGTACACCCATCTTCCGCTCGTGCGTACGGTCGTCCGTGCAGCTCACTGCATCCCGGTTCGGCGGGAAACGCGCGAAACGTCGGCCACCAAACAAGCCCTGCGTCACCTGCAATCAGGCGGCGCACTGGCGGCGTTCATCGAGGGGGGTATGGTCGCCCCGGGTGAAACCCGCCGACCCAAGGACGGTATGGCGTTGCTCGCGTTGCGTACGGGCGTACCGGTGATACCGGCGTACATCGAGGGGACCTATCATACGGAGGGCGTGTTTACCGGATTGTTGAAGCGACACCGCGCGCGTATTCGTTTCGGACCCCCGGTGAATCTTGATGAGTTTCGCGCCGCTGCGAGAAGCCGCGAGACCGTCCGGGCGGCCACGCAAAAAATCTTTGAAGCGATTCAGGCGCTGGCACCGATCAACGATGAACCTGCACCCGCGCACGCGGGGCCGCGCCCGAGCGCGCGGATCACGATGGATCAGACCGATCGTGCGGTCGCTCGAGAGGAAACGCCATGACCCGCCACGAACACTGGTCGCGCTACAAGACGGGCCTGTGCGTGTGCCGTGACATTGGTCTGACGCTCGACGTGAGCCGCATGAACGTGAGCGATCCGTTCTTCGAGCAGATGGCTGAGTCGATGGGGGATGCGCTGCACGCCATGAACGCCCTCGAGCACGGCGCAATCGCCAACGCGGACGAACAGCGCATGGTCGGCCATTACTGGCTTCGCGCGCCGTTGTTGGCACCGTCCGAGGAACTCACACTCCCTATCCAACGAACCATTGACCGTGTGAAGCAATTTGCATTCGACGTACACACCGGCGTGGTGGATCCGCCGACCGGCGACGGATTCTATGTGACCCTGTTGATCGGCATCGGAGGGTCGGTGCTCGGACCGGAGTTCGTATGCGATGCCCTGTCCCGCGACAACGACCCCATGATCTTTCGCGTCATCGATAACACCGATCCGGACGGCATCGATAGGATACTCGGTGATATAGGCGGGCTTCTCTCTCAGACCTTGACGGTGGTCGTGTCGAAATCCGGTCAAACGACGGAAACGTGGAACGCTATGCTCGAAGTGGCTGCGGCGTATGAGCGTGCGGGGTTGGATTTCGCCAAACGCGCCGTCGCCGTCACCCAGGAAGACAGCCGACTCGATCGATTGGCTGTCGAGCAGCAATGGCTTTCGCGCTTTCCGATATGGGATTGGGTCGGTGGGCGCACCTCGGTCACCTCTGCGGTGGGTTTGCTACCGGCTGCCCTGCAGGGTATCGACGTTGATGCATTTCTCGCCGGCGCACGCGAGGCCGACGTGTGCACGCGAGAACCCGGGATCATGAAGAATCCCGCCGCGCTGCTCGCACTGATGTGGTACCACGCGGCGTGCCAACAAGATCTACACAACATGGTGCTGCTGCCGTACCGCGACCGCCTTGCGCTCTTGGGCAAGTATCTCCAGCAGTTGGTTATGGAATCGCTCGGTAAGCGGCTCAACCGGGCGGGAGCGGTTGTGCACCAGGGGCTGACGGTGTTCGGCAACAAGGGTACGTCGGATCAACATTCGTTCGGGCAGCAGTTGATCGAGGGGCCCGACGATTGTTTCGTCACGTTTGTTGAGGTCATGCAGGATCGCGACCAACAAGCCGATGATGTGTTTGCGATCGAAGAAGGGGTAACGAGCGGCGACTTCCTGCACGCCTTCTTGCACACCACCCGCGATGAGCTGACCGCCGCCGGTCGGCGATCCATGACGATTACGCTCGACCGTTTCGACGCCCGCCGCCTCGGTTCCCTGATAGCCCTGTTTGAACGGGCGGTGGGTCTTTATGCCGAATTGATCGATGTAAACGCCTATCACCAGCCCGGTGTCGACGCGGGAAAGAACGCAGCCGCTGACATAATCCGGTTGCAACGCACCGCGGTCGCGTTCCTCAAAGAGCACGCGACAGACGTTGGAACGAGCGACAGCGCAAGCCCCGAGCCATCGCCCAACGGGTTTACTGCCGAAGACGTAGCCGCCGACATCGGCGAACCCGAGCGCGCCGAAGCCGTCTTCCACATTCTGTCGTACCTGAGCGCTAACCCGGGTCGCGGCATCATCAGCGTGGACGATCGCTCTTCACCCAACGCGCGGTTTGCGTTGGAGCCGGGCAGCTAGTGCAGCGTCACAGCTTATTCTTAGGGTTCGTTGTGTGTGGCATGGGCAAGC